>NZ_JBUZWC010000015.1:0-96498 GCF_055329585.1 Virgibacillus sp. GM2-2
ACGAGGAGGCTCACCAGCCGCCCGCGGAAAGCGACTGCCCGCAGCGGAAATCAACATTGCTGTTACCATAAGTATGAATTTTCATTAGTTCGCAATTCACTTCGATTACGCATACTAAATGTTTCTGACATAAAAAAAAAGCCCTTCAACAAAAGGGCTACATTATACTACTTTAGTGTAAATGAAAATGCTAGATGGTCTTGAATCGGAATCCAAGCTCCAATACCTTGTTTGGTCACGTTCTTTATTTTGATGGACTTTTTATTACCTTTTAACTGAATATAGACATCGCCAAATGTAACCTGTCCCTTATCGATAACAGCAGGTACGTACGCGGTTAATGTCCCATATTTGTTTACAGGCACGGTATATTCATGATCCTTTTTCGTATCTCGTCCAATAACCGTCTCATAAGATAAAGGTAAGTTTGTTTTTTCCGAAGCATCTAACAGAATCATTTTCTTTACATCATCAGGACTAGCAATTTTATTGATTAAAGCACCTGTAATTTTTTTCTGTTCCTTTTGTACATAATGCATTTTCTGTGGGCTCGTTCCGCCTAGATTATTTTGTTCATTTTTATTGATTTCTTGGTATTCCCAATTAACGGTCGTGTCGGTTGACTTATAATTGATTGCCCACCTACCTAAGTAAATCATACCTCGATAACCTATGGAAAATGGTGTAGGTTTAACACTTGTTTCATTTAACATTTTAATGAGATCGGGATTTTCCACTGGTATATCCAAGTCTTCAATAAAGGCTTTTGTATCTTCACTTGGCTCAACGATTTCTTGATCCTCAGACGAATTACTATACGTATTCTCTTTTGAAATTGTAAGTACATGGTTGGGTATTTTAAAATTTTCTTTGGAATCTTTTTTCTCCTCACCAAAGCTTGTAACTGGAAAAATAGTAAGCATCATTACTGCAATCACAATCCACGTTAATGGTTTCTTATTCATGTGTGTCATTCCTTTCATTTACCCATAGTTTTTTCTGACACACAAATATTATACCTGCATTCTCATTAATGGCTTAGTTCAATTGTTTCCAGTTTTTCTTCAATCTTAATGCTGGATTCAACCGACCGTATCATCGAGCAGTTTTTTCGGGATAACTCTAAGTTCTTGTTCAGCCTATCAACATTTAAGTTATATCCTTTAACATGATATAACAGTGATATGCGCTCAATTCGATTTGCTTCCAGTGCGTTACGTTCGACATCTGCTGTAATCGTTAAATCCTCTATTTCCGTTCGTTGTTTCTCTAAAATTTTTCGAAAAACTGATCCACTGCACCCCACAATAGAAGCAACCATTAATTGAAAAGGTCGATAGCCATATTCCTCATTACCTGAAATCGAGAGTTCACCATAATCCAGCTCTGTTCGCATGCCATTATCTTTTAAATAAAACTTCATCTATATCACTCCTTATTAAATTTCTTCTTAGTTCTATATAACCGTTATTCTTTTCATTATAACCTTTCTGTTGACCTTTTACTTAAATACGATTAGATTGTACTAGGAAGTGTTTTTGGAGGTGTTTTATCATGGCGGCATCCGCACGATCTAGATTTTGGATTCTTGTATCATTAGTTGCTATTTCAGGGTTTTCTCAAGGGATGATCCTGCCACTACTTGCAATCATCTTAGAACAAAATGGTATTTCATCATCTGTTAATGGACTACATGCTACTGGATTATACATAGGTGTACTTATTGCTTCTCCATTTATGGAAAAACCAATGAGAAAATTTGGTTTTAAGCCCATTATCGTATTAGGTGGTTTACTTGTATTCGTATCACTCGCTCTTTTTCCTTTATGGGAAGCGCTTTGGTTTTGGTTTATACTGCGCGTATTGATTGGAATCGGGGACAATATGCTTCATTTTGGAACACAGACGTGGATCACTACAACCAGTAAAAAGGAAACTAGAGGGCGAGATATTTCATTATATGGCCTATTCTTTGGTATAGGCTTCACGCTTGGACCATTAATGACAAGGCTACTTTCAGTTAACGAAGCGTTACCGTTTTTGCTTTCTGCATTTATGAGTATGCTTGTATGGTCACTTTTACTATTTGTTCGAAATAAGTGGCCAGAAGAAGATATTGGTACTGGAAATTCAACAAGCTCGTTTAAGCGATTTGTGAAAACTGGCAAAATCGGTTGGGTAGCTCTCCTCCCTTCATTCGGCTATGGATTTTTAGAAGCAACCCTCCACGGTATATTCCCAATTTACGGGTTACGAATTGGTCATGACGTGGATACATTGTCTCTCATCATCCCATGTTTTGCAGCAGGAAGTGTTATTTCACAACTACCATTAGGAATAATGAGTGATCGATTTGGACGAAGAAATATTCTTATAACGGTAATTTCTGCGGGGACTGTTTGCTTCTTCTTAGCAACATTTTATGAAGCATCTGCAGTTGCATTATATACGCTGTTTACACTTGCAGGAATATTTGTCGGTTCACTTTTTTCACTAAGCATTTCCTACCTAGCAGATATTCTTCCTCGTACACTACTACCAACGGGAAACATCATGACGGGTGTGGCGTTTAGTATTGGAAGTCTAACTGGTCCGTATTTAGGCGGACTATTTATTCAATTTGTACCTGGAGTATCTTTCTTTTATGTCATTGTAGTTATGCTATTATGTGTACTAGCAGCTACTATTTTTAAGAAAATTCCCATCGCAAGTTAATTACAGTTGAATTAGCACGAATGAAAAAAAGACACTCTTTACGGAGTGTCTTTTTAATGGGGAATATACCTAATTTAAATAAATTTACTATATTTATCTTCCAAACGATCCTGCATGAAAGAAATAACGATACAAATTGGCCAATAAATTAGCGCGATAGTGATATACATTGTCATAGAGTCAAATGATCTTCCTGCGACTATTTGAGCCTTTTGAAATAGTTCAGGCACCGTGATTACAGCTGCAAGAGAGGTTGCTTTTACAATATCCATAAATACATTTGTTAATGGTGGAATTGCAATCCGGGTAGCCTGTGGCAGTATGATCTTCCGAAGTGTCTTCCAATAACCAATATTCAATGCTTTAGCTGACTCCCATTGACCCCGGTCAATACTATTTAATGCTGATCGATTAATTTCGCCAATGTATGCTGCACTATTTAGCCCAAAGCCAAGTGTAGCTGCAAGCACTGCAGACAATTCTACACCTATATACGGTAGTCCAAAGTATAGTATAAATAAGAATACTAATATTGGTGTTCCGCGCATAAAAGAAATGTACACTCTTGCTGGATAGCGCCACATTTTTAGATTTGATCCTCTAGCCAACGCCAAAAATAAACCAAGAAAAAGCCCGATAGCCATTCCTAATACGGCAATTAATATTGTTAATGGTATTCCCTCTAACAAGAACGGCAAGTTTTCTATTGCCAAATTGTAATCAAATATTTTGTCTAAGCGAACGTCATTAAATTCAACATGGAACATCTATTACACCTACAGATCTAAGCCTTCAATTTTTCGAATTTCACCTTCAGGCTTTTTGGAGACATCTTCTCCGCCATAGAATTTTTTGGCAAGCTTTGTTAACGTTCCATCATCACGCATTTCCTGTAAAGCTTCATTCATTTTTTCTGCAAGCTTTGTAGCATCTTTGTGCACAACAATACCTTGTTCTGTAGGATGAAATTTCAAATCTGGGTGAATTTTAATATCATACTTCGTAATAGCTTTAAGTGCTAACTTTTGTAAATAATAATCATTGATAACTGTATCTGTACGTCCATTATGAACATCTTGTAGATAAACATCATTTGAAACATTGCTATATGTTACAACCTCCGCACCAAAGTGGCGCGCAATGTCACTAAATACTGTGGTGGCACCTCCACCAGCTTCCTTCCCTTTTAAATCCTCTAATGTTTTAATTCCGGATAAATCGTCTGAACGCACAATTAAAGAAGTAAATGAGTATTTATATGGATCAGTAAATGAAAATTTCTCTTTACGGTCGTCGGTAATTTCAATATCATTTATTGCAACATCAATTCGATTGCTATTGACTGCTGGTAACATCGCATCAATACCCATCGTTTCAAATGTTACATCTAAATCTAATCTTTTCGCTATTTCGCGAATTACTTCTACATCATAACCTGTTAATTTATCTGATCCCTCTGGATAGAAAGATGCTGCAAACAGCGTTCCAGAGGTTCCGACAACCAGTTCTCCCGCTTGTTGAATTTCTGCCCATTTTCCATTTTCATCTTTTTTATCATTAGCTTCCGATCCGCTTTCAGAAGACCCGCCACAAGCAGCTAATACGAATAAAAGCGATAGCGTCAGAAATAATGTAATTTTCTTCATGACAAAGACACCCCTTAAGTTGTTATAGTAATAAATCCATAATGATTGTAACAGTTTTACTATGGTAAAACAATAATAATGAATACTGTTATCTATAAAAATATTATCTGTATTACCAGACACTTTAAGTAAACTGCGACGTACTTTGGAACATGGTAGCTTTCCGCGGGAGTCTTCAAACATTCTGAACGAATAGTACGCCAAGGACACTGCTTGGTATCGGACTGAGGATGCCCTATTTACCTTTTTTACCTTTATTTTGAGGGTTAACGGACACACGATACCTTATTCAGCTAAAAAACTTTATTTTCAACTGTTTTTACCCAAATAAGGAATCCTGAGTCCGATAACAATCGCATTTACCCTTCTTTTTCACAAATAAGGGATCGTGTGTCCGCTAGCTGACATCCTGCATGCAATCTTTCCAGTACGCTCAAAAATGTAAATCCACTAGCCTTGCCCGCAGCGGAAATCAATGTTGCTGTTACATAAACATGAATTATCACTAGCTCGCTTACTATATGTTTCCTTTGTGAAACACTAAAACAGGTCTTTGGGCAAAAAAATATACAAGGCGTGCATGCACACCTTGTATATTTCTACAATTCGAGTCTACCTAAACGCCTATGTTCGATGATCGCATTGATTACACCGCCAGTAATAATGATAATTCCAGAAATATAAAACCAAATCATTAACGTAATTACTGTACCTAAACTTCCATATGTTGCCGAATAATTCCCTATTGTACTTACATAATAGGAAAAAGCTAGTGAGACTAATTGCCAGCCAATTGTAGCAAAAAGCGCACCCCAAAATGCATCTTGGAAGACAACTTTCTGGTTCGGTGCTAATTTATAGAGGAATAGTAAAACGATAAAAAATACGATCGATGAAATAACCCATCGTAATGTATTCCATACTTGTACGAAACCTTCCGATAATCCAAACACAGAAAACAATGCTTCTCCAATTTCCTTACCAAATATAGGTAATAAGAATGCCATACAAATAACAACTACCATTGCGATTGTTAGCACGATTGCAATTAATCGAGCTATGATAAAGGAACGGTCCTCATCCACTTCGTATGCCCCATTGAATGCTTTCATGATCGCATTAATTCCAGCAGATGCTGACCAGATTGTACCGATGATTCCGATGGACAATAAACCACCATTTTGCTGACTTGTGAGCTGACTTATATTGGTATCGATTAACGTCATAATTTCTTCCGGTGCGTATGCACCAATGAATGTAATAATATTTTGTTGATCTAACGGTAAGTATCCAACTAATGTAACTAGAAATAGTAAAAAAGGAAATAAAGATAGTAAAAAGAAATATGCCAGCTGTGCGGCCATTCCAAATACGTCTACCTCCATTATCCTTTCAACTAACTGTTTAGAAAACCGTACAGCTTTATTCACATTATCTAGCCCCCACTCCACTCTTTTTAATGAATTGCTTCAATCTTTTTTGGTTCGTTCTCATTTTTATTTGTCAGTTTATCAATTGTTTGCTCCACTTGTTCTAAGGCATTAATTGCATTATCTGCACCTGTGTTAAATGACTCATTAAATTGATTGCATGCAATACGAGCTCTTCTTACCGCATCAGATGGGTGTTTTAAGTAGTAATTTGCCTTGCGCTTTGCTTGAAAATACTGCATCTTTGTTGTAGTTCTTGTTTCTCGATCAAAAAGTGTAGCTAGTCCTCCTAAAATTGCTCCCGCTAATACACCTAATACTAATTTTTTGTTCTTCATGGTTTGTCTCTCCTTTAATGTTATGCTTTCATAATGGTCATAAATGATATAAATTAATTAAGATAATATCCCTTATTACCTTAACATAACCATTTAATTTCTATCTTACTTTTTCCCTCAATACTAGGAAATAAACAAACATTTTCTATGTTACCATCCTATAGTCGTCTTTTTGCAACATAATTCACCTTTACTGCCCTTCCTAAACGATACTTTCATAATACTGAAAAAAAATAAAAATTTCTCTTGACTTTTCCTTATAATTTTCGGAATATTTATTATAGGCACATAATACAAACTTTCGTAAAGGGGGAATAAGAAAATGGACGATATCATTAGTAGTATTAGTAGTTTTGTTTGGGGTCCTCCAACGCTTATTTTAATTGTTGGGACTGGATTGTACTTAACAATCCGATTAGGATTTTTGCAATTTCGTACACTTCCTTATGCATTAAGACTGGCATTTAGTCCAAAAAGACAGGATAAGGCTTCTAAAGGCGATATTAGTCACTATGAAGCGTTGACTACGGCCATGGCCGCCACCATTGGTACAGGTAACATAGTCGGTGTCGCCACCGCAGTTGTACTTGGTGGACCTGGTGCAGTATTTTGGATGTGGATCAGTGCTTTATTTGGAATGGCGACTAAATACGCAGAAGCACTTTTGGCAGTAAAATACCGTGTAGTTAATAGCCGCGGGGAAATGTCTGGTGGACCGATGTACTATTTAGAACGTGGTTTAAAGGCAAAATGGCTAGGTGTCCTATTTGCTATCTTCGGTTCAGTAGCAGCATTTGGGATTGGAAACATGGTTCAATCAAATTCCGTTTCAGATGCCTTAGAACGATCTTTTAGTATTCCTACTTGGGTTACTGGATTAATTCTTACTATATTAACTGGCCTAGTAATACTAGGCGGAATAAAAAGTATTGGTCGTGTCACAGCATTTTTTGTACCAGTAATGGCGTTATTTTATGTACTTGGTGGCTTAGTAATTATTGTGATGAACCTTGAAGTAGTACCTGGAGTCATCGCTCTAATCTTTGAAGATGCATTTACTGGTAGCGCTATTGGCGGGGGTATACTAGGTACGGTTATTCGATACGGTGTGGCACGAGGCGTGTTCTCAAACGAGGCTGGACTTGGTTCCGCGCCAATTGCAGCTGCAGCTGCGAAGACTGACTATCCAGGACGTCAAGCACTCGTATCCATGACACAAGTATTTATTGACACCATCATTGTTTGTTCGATTACTGGTATTACGATTGTTATGGCTGATATGTATGCAGGTACAACGTTAAATGGTGGAGATTTAACCGCTGCCTCATTTGCACATTTCTTAGGTACAACAGGTGGTTACATCGTTACCATTGGTATCGTCTTGTTTGCTTTTTCCACTCTCGTTGGATGGTCTTACTATGGTGAAAAATGCTTCAGTTATTTATTTAATGATAAAGCAGTCCCATATTATCGTGTAGTATTCGTTTTAGTTGTATTTTACGGTGCAGTTGAACAATTAGGCATCGTATGGGGTATCGCAGATATTATGAACGCACTGATGGCAGTTCCAAACTTAATCGGATTACTTGGATTATCAGGCGTAGTTGTATACGAAACGAAGAAATTTATCAAAGTGGCGAAAGAAGAAGAAGCAGAACGAAAACGATCTAAAGCCGCTTAATCTCAAAAAGCTGAGAGACTGTTGACGGAAAGGTTTTCTAAGATTATTGTTTCGTACTTGAAATCAGTAAACTGCGAAATAATGTTGGTTGGTTACATGCAATGACTACCTGCTTATTCGATAATTGATTGGAGCGAAGGGCAGTCGACTCCTGCGGGATTAATAGGCATAGGTGAGACCCCACAGTGCGAAGCACGAGGAGGCTCACCAGCCGCCCGCGGAAAGCGACTGCCCGCAGCGGAAATCAACGTTGCTGTTACCATAAACATGGATTTTTACTTCGCACTATACTCAACGCGAAAATAAAACAATAAAGTGTACGAAATAAGCAAATAGAAAAGAGCGAGATACCATCAAAAGCTGGTAGCTCGCTCTTTTAATTTGCAAGTGGCTCAATACAAGCGTCATCATTATTTTTTGCCGAATTAACATAGCTTGAAACATTATGTGCAGTTAAATTTTCTACCTGTATAGATTGTAAAAATCCAACAGCCGTCTTCGCATTCATTTCATTCGGAGAAATCCATAAATCCTCTTTGTTTTTTGGAAGTATAATAGGCATGCGATGATGGATATCTTGCATAAACCCATTCGCTTCCTTTGTTAAAATAGTACAAGTAAAAAGGTTACGGTCACCGTCCTGCCATTTATCCCAAAGTCCTGCAAAAGTAAACAGTTTGCGGTTAGCCATCTGTATACGCTTCGGTTGTTTTGCTTTATCTTCTTTTTTCCACTCATAAAAGCTATCAGCAATAATTAAGCATCTTTTACGCTTCAGAAGATTTTTAAAGCTTGGCTTTTGGTGCACGGTTTCGCTTCTAGCATTGATCATTTTGTAACCAATTTTTTCATCATTTGCCCATGAAGGAACTAATCCCCACCTCATGTAACCAGCACGTTTTTCCTTACCATTGTGAATAATAGCAAGGATATTTTGACCTGGTGCAATGTTATAACTGGTCTGGTATGACTCAATCGGGTGTTCAATTTCAAATTCCTCTAAAACTTCTATTTCATCTCTAAGTAATGTATATCGTCCGCACATACCATCACCTCATTAAAAAATACTCAAATCCCATTGTTTTGCAATATGTCGTAATAAACGAATTCCAGCAATACTATTTCCTTTATCGTCAAGTGCAGGGCCATACACACCAATTCCACATCCATCTAAAAATGGCAAGTCCTCATCACGCACACGAGCGGGAGCAGCAGCTATAATTCCGCCTGAAACACCACTTTTTGCGGGTATACCAACGTATGTGGCAAATTTCCCAGAGGCGTCATACATACCACAGGTCAGCATAAGCGCTTTGGCTATTCTAGCTTCCTGCCTTGGAATTATTTCTTCAAAAGAATCTGGATCGAATCCATCATTTGCGATAATTAGGCCAATTCTAGCAAGATCATCAACAGTTACTTCAATTGAACACTGTTTAAAATATGTTTCCAACGTTACATCGAGCTCCGACTCCAAAAAGCCTGTTTCAAGGAGGTAATACCCGATCGCTTTATTTCTTGTAGAAGATGTTTTTTCTGATTGATAAACCTCCTGATTAATCTTGGGTCGATACCCGAGCATTTTTTCTAACAGTTCCATCATCGGTTTCAGTTTTTCGTTTGAAGTTTTACCTTCTAAAATCGATGTCACTGTAATCGCCCCAGCATTAATCAGAGGATTAAAAGGTTTCTTGAGCTGTTTCATTTCTAAGTGCATGATGGAGTTGAATGCTTCACCTGCTGGTTCAACGTCTACACGGTCAAGCATATATGCAATCCCCCGTTCCATACAACCTACAATGAAACTAATTATTTTCGATATACTCTGTAACGTAAACGGTATATCTACATCACCTGAGCGAACAGTCATACCATTTTTACCTAAGATCGTTATGCCTAAATGGTCTTGATTCGCTTCAGCTAAAATCGGAATATACGATGCGACTTTCCCGTCACTTGTATGTTTTCGATAAAAGGATACCCAATCATCTACGTAATTTTGTAACCACTCTTGACTAAGTTCCGTATTCCAATTCGCAGCACCCTGTACCATATGATCACCTCTTTTTTCTTATTGTAGTGTAACCAGGTTACTTATATTCGCAGTACCAGTAAGTACCTTAATATTAGGAGTCTCGTAGTAAAAAGGCAACTTAAAACGTTTAGAATCCTAATTAGTTTGATCTTCATTCGCCTTATCCTTTATAGCGAATGCCGAAGTTTTTCTTATAAGGTCTACCACATATTATACTTTCTGACGTTATAAAAAACCCCATTCACTTTCGAATGAGGTTTGCCATTTTTTATTCTGTTTTATTTTACAACCAATGTTGACATCATACTACTATGCCCTTCGCCACAAGGTACACTACAATGGATCATATACTCACCTGGTTCATCAATTGTAAAGGTGGCTTTTCCTTCACTTTGAATATCCACATCTGTATTTTCGATTTGTATACCGTGTGTTCCTTCCTTGCTGGTAAGTGATACTGTTACTTCTTCTCCAGCTGGCACAGTGTATTGATCTTTATTAAATTCAAAATCTGTAGCCACAATATCTAGATTTGTTGAAGGGGTTGCTTGTTCGGTACTTCCTGAATCTTCTGCAGATTGTTCAGTAGATTCACCAGAATCACCGCTAGTATTACTTGAATTATCAGCTGATTCTTCATTTCCTCCACCACATGCTGCTAACAGTAGAATTAATCCTAGAAACAACGTTGCTAAAATTCCCTTTTTCATAAGAGACCCTCCTTGTAAATTAGCTTACAGTAAAATATTTCCTTTCTACCGTTTACTAAAACGTCTTATGAGGGGTTTTAACAAATATGTCACATCTATTTTTTCAACGTTTCTTCAATAGTATGTTGTATTCTCTCAGCTAATTCACCGTGGGATTGATCTTGATACTCGCTTGGATAAATTGGATCATGAATGGTCATATAAATAGTAGAACCTTTCACCCTCCCATTTCCTTCTTCTAGCATTTGATACGTTCCATCAATAGCTATTGGAACAATAGGAACCTTCGCCTTCGTGGCTAATCGAAGACTTCCCGATTTAAATGGATTTAGGTTACTCCCTCGGCTTCTAGTACCTTCAGGAAAAATAACTAATGAGTGGCCTTGCTTTAAATTTTCAATTCCTTGACTAATTGCTTTTACCGATTGGCGCCGATCTTTTCGGTCAATAAACACACCATGCATCAATTCCATCCAACCATTTACGATTGGAATCTTTTTGATTTCTTTCTTAGCTATGAATCCTAATGGTGTTCCAAGGTATCCGATCAAGGCAAGTATATCGAATAACCCTTGATGATTGGCTACAAACACAACCGCCTCATCGGGTAGTTTTTCTTGTCCCTTTACGTGCACTTCTGTCCCTGTCTTTTTTATTACCTTTTGCGAAACCCATTTAGGAGCTTCAAACAACTTTTTCTGTGCTTCCTTATTGTTTTCTTTATAAAGCCTTTTTCCTTCTTGTAATTTCAATCCACTACGTAAAACATATATAATTGCACAAAAATAAATCCATATACTTCGAACCATATAATCACCTCTATACTATTATACGATGAAATAAGGTAATTTTGCATTATTAGCCTTAAAAATCTGCTTACTTTCCGCCAAACTATAGTGGCGAAACCTTAGTTTCCTTATTGTGATATCCTTAATCCTATCAGTACAAAAAAAGAGACTAGCATATGCTAATCTCTTTTTTGTTATTTATTTTCCAATAAATTGTTGTGTCCAGTAGTTACCATCAGCAATATAGCCTACGCCAATGTGTGTGAAGCTAGCGTTTAGGATATTCGCACGGTGACCTTCACTGTTCATCCAAGCATTTACTACTTCTTCTGGAGTACGTTGACCTCTAGCGATATTTTCTCCAGCAGTACGGTAGTCGATTCCATAAGACTTCATCATGTCAAACGGAGAACCATATGTTGGACTATTATGAGAGAAATAACCATTTACTGCCATATCGCGTGATTTTTCACGTGCTACTCTGCTTAACTCTAAATCTACTTTAAGTGGATTCAACCCGCGTTCAACACGCTCTTGGTTTGTTAACTCTACTACTTGTTGCTCATATTCATTTAGCTGATCCAAGTTTGAAGAAGCTTCTTGTTTTGGTTGTTCAGCTGGTTGTTGTGTTGGCTGTTGTGGTGCTGGAGCAGGTGCCTCAACTTTTTCAGGCGCTTCCTGCTTAGGTTGTTCTACTTTTGGAGCTTCCTGTTTAGGTGCCTCTTGTTTTGGTTGTTCTTGCTTTGGTTGTTCTTGCTTAGGAGCTTCCTGCTTTTTAGCTGGTTGTTCCTTTTCTACGTTATTCTTTTCAGGCTGGTCGATGTTCCAATTCACTTGGTAGTTTGCAAAAAAGTTTTGCCAGATGTCATTAAAATTACCATCTGAATTAGAAGTCCATTCTCCATTATTATATGAAAAGACTTTGAAATACGTCTGAACCTGATAATTCTGATTATGATCTGTATTAGCTGACGCATCTACAGTATTTGAGAAAGCACCACCGAATAGTAATGCTGTGGACATTGCAGTTACGATACCAAATTTCTTTAACATGTGTTTCAACATCTCCTTCGTGTTGTGTGTTGTTTTGTCTTGCAAAATTATCATAGCATGGCTTTTTTGTAATAATTCTGGTAAGCACTTCCATACTAGGTTGATAGGTAAATAGAATTTGAGAAATCCTTTAATTATAAGGTTTTGTGTGTAACAAAATATAGGCTATTTTGGAAGATGTTCAATCGATTGGCATAATCTACTAAAATATCACGCTTGACAGGTTTTTATTTTCTGAAAAATATTACAAAGTCGTGTTATTTGTAACAAAAATGATAAATATGCGATTTAAGGGTAAAATACAAAAATACGGTTTCACTATCTAACCACTTAACCCTTGTTACATAAGGTTTTTATAGCTTTTCAATGGATTAAAAAAGCATGAAATATTGACCTGTTCCAATATCTGTAAAGGGCTTACCCACCCCCAAAAATCGTGATATAGTTAAGAAATGCTATAAATAGAAAACTGTCATCATTGGAGGAGCTAATATGTTATCTAATGCAGAAATTGGTATAGACCTAGGAACTGCTAATATACTTATTTATTCAAAGTCTAAAGGAATTGTTTTAAACGAGCCGTCAGTTGTGGCCATTGATATTAATACGAAAAATGTTGTTGCAGTTGGATCTGAAGCAAAGGAAATGGTAGGTAAAACACCTCAAAACATTGTTCCTATTCGTCCATTAAAAGATGGAGTAATTGCTGATTATGATGTTACTGCGCAAATGCTTAAGGAATTTTTGAAAAAAGTAAGCAAAAAAATGGGACTTTCTATGCGGAAACCTACAGTAGTGGTATGCACTCCGTCAGGAAGCACTTCTGTGGAAAGAAGAGCGATTCATAATGCGGTAACAAGTTATGGCGCTAAGCATGTTCATTTAATTGAAGAGCCAGTTGCAGCTGCAATTGGTGCGGACTTACCAGTTGATGAACCAATCGCAAACGTTATCGTTGATATTGGTGGCGGTACTTCTGAAGTTGGTATCATCTCATTTGGTGGTGTTGTTTCTTGTAACTCCATTCGTATAGGCGGAGACAAGATGGATGAGGAAATTATTCAATACATCCGTAAAAACTACAATATCTTAATCGGTGAACGGACAGCAGAAAATATTAAAATTGAAATTGGCAATGCCAATCCTGATCATGCAGAAGAAAAAATGGACGTACGTGGTCGTGATATGGTTACAGGTCTTCCTAAAACGATCACAGTAACTTCTACTGAGATCCATTCTGCGTTAAAGGAATCCCTAGAGCAAATTCTAGAGGCAATCCGAGCAACATTGGAAAACTGCCCACCTGAGTTAAGTGGAGATATTGTTGATCGCGGAATTGTCTTAACCGGTGGCGGATCATTATTAAGCGGTATGAAAGATTGGTTAGCAAAAGAAATCATCGTACCTGTACACATTGCACCGAACCCACTTGAATCAGTCGCTATCGGTACCGGCCGTGCACTAAAAATGATTTCCAAACTACAAAAAGCCGCGAAGTAATATTGAAAAGCGTAGTGGGCTTGCTTAGCGGCGACAAGCGTAGTCAAGAGACCGTAGAGCCACGAACTTTTGGCTCGGAGTGTCTATTGACTACGTCTCGAGCCGCTAGCCCACGGAGCTAGACAGATTGAAAGCGGAGGCGACTGGTTAGAAGCGGACGCATAAGCAAGGAACCGTAGAGTGCGTGGGTTTTGCACTCGGAGTGTTCATTGCTTATGAAGGCAGCTTCTAGGAGCCGCAGCTGGACAGCAGAAAAGCGTAGTGGGCTTGCTCAGCGGCGTACAAATAGATAGGCAGGTGAAAAGTACGGTGACCTATCCGTACGTTCATCCTGACTAACTATTTGATAGCCGCTAGCCCACGGAGCTAGACAGACCGAAAAGCGGAGGCGCAACTGGACAGGTCGAAACTGCCTAGAAGCGGACACAGGATTCGCTATATCTACTAAATTGACTGTTTTATATGCTTTACCGGACTCAGGATACGCTATTTGAGTATTTTCACAAAAAATCAAGGGTTTTTGGCCAAATAAGGAATCCTAGGTCCGTTAGCCTACTAAATATCGCTGATTTTCCATAAATAGCGTATCTGGTGTCCGATAACCACAGCAAATTATAAGTCTGAAGGACACAGAGCAGAATCCACTTAACTGGGATTCTGCTTTTTTTACACTGATAGGAAAGTATAAGTTTTATGGATATCAGTATAAGGGCAACTAAGGCTTTCGCCATAAAAGCTTGGCGATAAGCCAAGTTTTCTAACGTTATTTTCCAAAAAACATTTACATATAATTCTGAATACACTAGAATAGACATTAATATGAATCATGTAAAAACGCACAAACGTTTATGTCACATGATCGGCGTCAATTAATCTTAAAAGCGAAGGCTAAGTGGTAGAAACAGATGTAAGTGCATTAGTCATTACAACTGTTTAAACTATGTTTGCAACTTCTAGAAGCCACAGCTAGAAACTGTCTATTCTGTTTAATATCAAATCCAGGTATGTTCCAGCAGATAACGAGCCAGTTCAAGTTGACTTACAGCACGTCTGTGGTCAGTTTGAGTTGGCTTTTTTATTTATCTCACGTAGGTTTCACTTTATTAATTGAAACGAGAGGAGTGGTTTTTTGGCGGGTGCACTTGATCATATAAAGGTATTAGATTTGTCACGCGTACTTGCTGGGCCGTATTGCACCATGATTCTTGGCGATCTTGGGGCGGAAGTAATTAAGGTTGAAGCACCAGGTGGCAGTGATGATACACGTAAATGGGGCCCACCTTTTCAAAATGACGTAAGCGCTTATTATTTATGCGCAAATCGAAACAAAAAGAGTTTGACAGTCGATCTAAAGACTGATGAGGGCATCGAAACAATTAAAAAGCTTGTAAATGAAAGCGATGTCATTATTCATAACTTTAAAGCAGGAACGATGGAACGGTTTGGACTAGATTATGAAAAACTCAAGGTTATCAACCCTAAGATTGTTTATTGTTCGATCACGGGATTTGGTGAAACTGGTCCTTATCAATCGATGCCTGGCTATGATTTTATTATTCAAGCGATGAGCGGATTAATGAGCATTACTGGCGATCAACAGTCTGGTCCTCAAAAATTAGGTGTTGCGATTACAGACATTTTGACAGGTTTATACGCATGTATTGGGATTCAGGGAGCGCTACTAGAACGGACAGTATCAGGTATGGGGCAAAAGCTAGATATCTCGCTTTACGATTCCGCTGTCAGTTCATTGGTGAACATTGGTAGTAACTACTTAATGTCTGGAAAAATTCCAACCGCCCTTGGTAATAACCATGCCAATATTGTCCCCTATCAAACTTTTGAAACAAGTGATGGACAGATGGTGATAGCAGTTGGGAATGATACACAGTTTGCTAGACTATGTCTCGTTTTAGGAAAATCAGAATTAGCGGAGGATGGACGATTTAAAACGAACGCGGATAGAGTGGAAAATCGTGAAAAATTGGTTCCGTTACTTCAACGTATTTTTCACACAAAGCCAACAGATTTTTGGCAGCAAAAGTGTCAGGATAGTGGAATTCCATGTGGGCCAATCCAAAATATTGAAGAAGTTGCTAACGACCCTCAGCTTCAATCAAGAGACATGTTCATAGAATGTGATCACCCTACAGCTGGAAACGTTAAGATGATAGGAAGTCCTCTAAAGCTTTCTCGGACGCCAGTATCCTATAAACTTCATCCTCCTCTAGCCGGAGAGCATACTGAGGAAATAACAGCTCGTTATACCGAGTAATTATAACGTATAAAATTCTCGTGAATTTCACGAAATTGCACCAACAATACTATCAAAATTGGAGATGATTATATGAATTTTGAATTTACAGAAGAACAAAAAATGCTACGTAACACCGTTCGTAATTTTGTCGATAAAGAAATCATGCCATTTATTGCAGAATGGGATAGAACTGGCAAAGCCGATCCTACTGTTATGAATAAGCTTTCTGATCTTGGATTAATGGGCGTATGTATTCCCGAAGAATATGGTGGAAGTGGAATGGACTATAATTCACTTGCGATTGTCTGCGAAGAACTCGAGCGCGGAGACACAGCATTTCGTACAGCCGTTTCTGTTCATACAGGTTTAAATAGTATGTCTATCCTTCAGTGGGGTACAGAAGAACAAAAACAAAAATACCTCGTACCACAGGCGAAAGGTGAAAAAGTTGGTGCTTTTGGTTTGACGGAACCAGGTGCCGGGTCAGATGTTGCGTCTTTAAGTACTACCGCGACAAAAGATGGTGATTATTACGTTCTAAATGGTCAAAAAACATGGATTTCTCTTTGTGATACTGCAGATCACTTTTTAGTGTTCGCCTATACAGATAAGGCGAAAAAGCATCATGGTATTTCAGCATTTATCGTTGAACGTACTCTTGAAGGATTTTCGTCAAAAGCGACGAAAGGCAAACATGGGATCCGTGCTGGTAACACTGGTGAATTATTTTTTGACAATGTAAAGGTCCCTAAAGAAAATTTACTTGGTGAAGAAGGAGAAGGCTTTAAGATAGCTATGGCTTCGCTTGATAATGGACGATTTACAGTAGCTGCTGGGGCGTGTGGTCAAATTATGGCGTGTCTGGAAGCAAGTGTGAATTACTGCCATGAACGGCAAACATTTGGAAAAGAAATTGGACGTCATCAGCTCGTGCAACAAATGATTGCCAAAATGGAGGCTGGTTTGCAGATGAGTCGATTGCTCGTTTATCGTGCAGGTGAGCTAAAAAATCAAGGAAAACGAAATACACGTGAAACTTCTCTTGCCAAGTGGCAAGCATGTGACTTTGCTAATAAAGCTGCTGACGACGCGGTTCAAGTACACGGTGCATATGGCTATTCGGACGAATATCCTGTTGAGCGCTATTTGCGTAATTCAAAGGCACCAGTTATATATGAAGGAACTCGTGAAATTCATACAGTCATGCAGGCTGAATATGTGCTTGGTTATCGAAAAGATAAAGCATTGAACAAAATGCTACCAGCTTGGGAGAAAAAATAAATTACAGGGGGATACAGAATGATTGAAAAAGCAATAGATAGCATTTTTATAGATGGAGAATGGCAAAGTGCTACAACTAAACAAACACAAACCGTTTACAATCCAGCAACACTTGAGGAAATAACAAAGGTCTCCTATGGTGGTAAAGAGGAAACAGAAAAAGCAATTCAAGCAGCGGCAACAGCTTTTGAAACATGGGGCCAAACTACTGGCCGAGAACGATCAAAAATACTTTACCAAGCAGCACAAATTATGTTAGAAGAAGCTGACCGCTTAGGAGAAATTTTAACTACAGAACAAGGCAAACCCCTTAAAGAGGCAACTGGCGAAGTAAAGGGAGCCGCTAACTTCTTATTATGGTACGCAGAAGAAGCAAGCAGAGGATATGGGGAATTAATCCCCTCCTCTGTAAAATCTAAGCGTTTGATGGTCATTCCACAGCCGATTGGTGTAGTTGGTGCGATAACACCATGGAACTTCCCTGCATCGATGATTACACGAAAAATAGGTCCAGCACTCGCTGCTGGTTGTACAGTAGTGTTGAAACCAGCACCTGAAACTCCTGTTTCCGCTATTGAAATTATGAAGATTCTTGAACGTGCGGGATTGCCAAAAGGCGTTGTGAATCTAGTTACAGGAGATGCACCAGCAATCGGAAATGCTTTGTTAACGGATAAAAACGTACGCCTGATCACTTTTACAGGCTCAACCGAAGTCGGAAAACATTTAATGCGCGAAAGTGCTAACCATGTGAAAAAGCTATCACTAGAGCTTGGTGGTCACGCACCAATCATTGTTTTTGAAGATGCCGACCTCGAAAAAGCTGCTACGCTTTCATTAGGTAGTAAATTTCGCAACAATGGTCAAACGTGTATTTGCGCCAACCGTTTATATGTTCATGAATCCATTAAAGATAAATTTACAGAAATTCTAGCGGACAAAGTGAACCAATTACAAATCGGTAACGGATTAGTTGAAAATACTGACCTTGGACCATTAATTAATGAAAATGCTGCAAATAAAGTTCAAGCACATTTAAATGATGCAGTGGAAAAAGGAGCAAATATCGTAACTGGTGGTTGCAAATGGAACGGAGATTTGGAGGGATATTTCTATCAGCCTACCATTTTATCGGACGCAACAGATGACATGATTATTATGAATGAAGAAACATTTGGACCCGTCATTCCAATTCAACCATTTTCAGAGGAAGATGCAGTAATTCGTAAAGCAAACAATACCGATTATGGCCTAGCCGCTTATATTTTCACAGAAAAAACAAGTCGAGCGTTACGTGTTTCAGAACGTCTAGATTACGGAATCGTTGGAGTCAATGATGTATTCCCTTCCCTACCAGAAACACCGTTTGGTGGTATTAAACAATCTGGTATCGGAAAAGAAGGCGGTCACCACGGCATGCATGAATTTTTAGAAATGAAATTTGTTTCGATTTCGATTGATGATTAATAATATGCCGTTTTACAGAAGAATTAATATTATTATCGTAAATACACATAACCTCGTCCTATTTTTAGGACGAGGTAAAATTACATTACGTTAGTTAATTTTTATAAATAAATTCAAATAAATTCGCTCTATTCTTCCCATTGTCTTGGACCGATAACGTGGAACAAATCCTTTTTACTTTTAATAATTGCATCTTCAATTCTCTTAATAGTAAAATCACTTATTGGTTTTGGTAGTTCATCTAATAAGAAATATCTGCATTCTAAAATTTCCGGTGAACTAGGTTTTGGCATTTCATCATTAAAATTTTCGGATATAAACGCAAAGTGATGCATATCATAAATTGGGTCATAATATACACCAGTTAAATCCCCTATTTTGACACAGAGCCCTGTTTCTTCCAGCACTTCTCTTTTTGCAGTCTCCTGTGCAGATTCGCTTATTTCAGCTTTTCCACCCGGAAGTTCCCAATTTCTCTTTCCATAACTGTGCCTTACCAACAAAACTTTTCCTTCTGAATCAGTAATAATTGATGCAGAGCCCATTAATTTATTAGACAATAATAAAACTCCATTCATATCTTTATTTATTGGTAAATTTTTTCGGATCCGAACAGTTTTTAAGCAGTTCAGTAGTCTTGTCTAAATCTTCTGCTACGTACATTATCACAAACCTACTATATACCGTGTAATTGTATTAGACTATCTGATGAATTATCAAACCTTACTTTGATAATTCCCGTCCAAACCCGTTCTTTGCGAACGACGTCGCAATGAAAAAATGTCCTGCCAAGCTTCCTTGGTGGGACATTTATTTTATCTGTGTATACTGATCATACTGTTTATATAAATCCTTTAAAGCAGATATCAATGCATTGCCGGCCTTTCCTAAATAATGAAGTTGAATTTCTTCTAGTGGTTTTTCTATCCCGTCTTTCAAACTATGCCCTCGTAATAAGTGCTGAACAAACTCCCGGCCGTGAATGGTTGCTAATGTACAGCTAGCAGTGACAATTACGCCATACTTTTTGTCCACTTCTGCGGTGATGGTTAATGTATCGTATATACTTTTTGCCGCCATTCCAGCAGGTAACTTGGCGTGCCCAGCAATAAACACTGTATTCAACATAAAACAACTCCCTTTTATCGAAAACCAAGCTTTCGTGAAATGTTTTCAGCTGTGTGCATTGTTTTACTTTTAATCACTTGCAAATTTTCGTTCTCAAAATGGCTGGATAATCCACTGACAGTCAGTGCGGCAATAACTTGTCCATTATGGTTATATAAAGGATACGAGATACCTGTAGTTTCCGCGTCCTGCTCCCCTATACTGTACGAATATCCTTCTTCACGAATGGCGTCTAGCTCTTTTTTTAACATGTTTTTATCAATAGTCCGATGCTCATCAATTGCATACAGAGCTGCTTCTCCAAGAATTTCTTGTCGTTTTTCAGGATCCATAAAGGCAAGTAACAGTTTTGGTCCTGAACCAATATAAAGCGGTGAGCTTTTTCCAATTCTTGTATACAGACGGATTGCCCGTTTGCTATCTACTTTTTCAATATAAGTAGCCTCGTTTTGATTTGAAATAACAATATGGACTGCCTCATTTATATCATCAGCAAGCTGTTGCATATCCGGCAATGCAATCTCTCTTATTTCTAGTCGGCTAGAAACTAAATTTCCTAATTCAAGAAGCTTTAGTCCAAGCTTATAGCTACTGTCATAGTCATTATCTTTTGTTTTCTGTAAAAATCCACTTGTAACAAGCGACGATAACAGCCTGTACGCTGTAGGCTTGGGTAATTCTGTTCGTGAAGCTATTTCTCGTAAAGATAGTTCTTGTATGTCTTCTGAAAATAAATCAAGTAGCTTCAATGCCTTGATTACACTCTGATTCATTGTTAATACTCCTTATGTCGTCATGGTTAATATAAAGCCCTCTACCCGTTTGAGTAGAGGGCTTTTACTAGATAGTCTAGCTATTGTCTTCTATATATTCACTTCCGTTTTTGCATTATCTGACTCATGAATCGTAACTCCGCGTCTTGCCATTTCTTTAATATACGCGTCTCCTGGAACAACTTGTTCAGGCGGGTAAACACCTGCTTTGGTAATTGTACCATTTCCAATCATTTGTGCCACGACTGAAATCGTATTGGCAGTTGCACGGGCCATTGCGGTTACATTATGTTCCCGATCCTTAAAAGTTGTCATTTCATACTCATAGGCTGCTGGCTTTCCATCTTTCTCACCAGAAACTCTAACACGAAGTAAAACAGCATCGTCTTTATCTTTTAAATCGACGATTGGATCAAGCACTTTTAGTAGAACTTCCCTCGGGTTGATCTTTTGACCGTTTACATCTACTTCATAGCCCATTCGAGTTAAATTAAGGTCTACCAGTAGTTTGAATTTCTCTGCATGACCTGGATAACGGATTGTTTTGTATTCTAATGTTTCAATATCAGGGTAGGAGAGTGACAGAGTTGACGTACCACCTGATGTATGGAATGCCTCGAGTGGTCCAAATTTTTCAAAATGAACTGTCTCTACTTCTGTTAACGACGGAACTTCTTGTTTAATTCCATTTCGAACAATTAACGATGGATCGGTATAATGATCAAATACTCCTTCCATCGAAAATACGTGATTGTATTCAAAAGGCGGTTCTGGTCGGACTGGAATGCCACCGACATACAGTTGAATTGCTTTTAATTTATCTAATTTGTTTGCCCCATGACCAGAAAGAATATTGATCATCCCAGGTGCGACACCTAAATCAGGAATTAACGTTACCCCTGCTGCCTTTGCTTCTTCTTGGAGTGCAAGAACTTTATCTGTCATGTGTCCAATATGCCCACCCAAGTCAACGGAGCTTACGCCAACTTGGATTGCAGTTTTCGCTACAATTTCATTGAACGAATAAAACAATGCATTGATGATAACATCAAATTGGCTCATATAGTCAGCAAGCTCACCAATGTCATTTGCGTTCACTTGGTATGCGGTTAACTTTGATGAATTTAATTGATCACAAACCGCTTGCGCACGGTTAATATCGATATCTGCCAATCCAACGGCAGTGACTCCTTCATTCCACACAAGATCACGTGCAGCTTCTTTTCCCATTAATCCAGAACCTAATACACCAATTTTCATCCATACCACTCCCTGTGAAAAATTAAATTTAAAAGCGCAGACGACTGCTTAGCGCGTGCAAATAGATAGGCAGGTGAAAAGGACTAACTATCTGCTAGACGCTAGGAGCCGCAGCAAGACAACACAAAACGATTCGTTTATTATTCAACATCAATTTGAGCACGTTGTAATTTACCGCTGTAATCTACATAAACCGCTTTCCACTCAGTAAACACATCAAGCGCTTGAATACCAGAATCGCGGTGACCATTACCAGTTCCTTTTGTACCACCAAATGGTAGATGAATTTCTGCTCCAGTAGTTCCAGCATTCACATAAACAATTCCTGTATCTAGATCACGCTGTGCCTTAAACACTTGGTTAACATCGTTTGTGAAAATAGAGCTTGATAATCCGTATTCCACGCTATTATTTACTTCAACTGCTTCTTCAAAGCTCTTTACTGGGATTAACGATACAACTGGACCAAAAATCTCTTCTAGTGCAATTCGCATATTTGGCTTAACATCGGTAAATAGTGTTGGCGCGAAATAGTGGCCATTCTTATGATCCTCATCGTCCAATACATGACCACCTGCTAACAACTTAGCACCTTCGTCTTTGCCAATTTCCATGTATTTTTTTATTTTATCGATTCCACCCTTGTTGATGATTGGACCGACTTTAATCGATTCATCCAATCCGTTTCCAATGGTTAGTTTTTTCATTTCATCTAACAATCTATTTTCCAGTTCATCCTTCACTTTTTCGTGAACAATGACTCGGCTACATGCAGTACAACGCTGACCACTTGTTCCAAACGCACTCCATAAAATACCTTCTACAGCAAGTGATAGGTCCGCATCGTCCATTACAATTACTGCGTTTTTACCGCCCATTTCAAGCGAGACTTTTTTCAGTTGTTGACCACATTGCGCTGCAATCTTACGTCCAGTATAGTTTGAACCAGTAAAGGAAATAACACGAATGCCATCGTGATTTACCATCGCATTCCCAACAGAAGAACCTGATCCAAATACAACATTTACCACACCTTTTGGTAATCCAGCTTCTTCAAAAATTTTAGCAAGCTCAAATGCCATAATTGGCGTTTCTGTTGCTGGCTTCCATACAACACCATTACCCGCCACAATTGCCGGGAACGATTTCCACGTTGCAATCGCAATTGGAAAGTTCCATGGTGTAATTAAACCTACAACACCAATTGGAGCACGAACACTCATCGCAAACTTATCCTTTAATTCGGCAGGTGTCGTCTGGCCAAACATTCTACGACCTTCACCAGCCATATAAAATGCCATATCGATTCCCTCTTGAACTTCACCACGAGCTTCTTCGATCACTTTTCCATTTTCCATTGTTAGTAACTGAGATAGACGTTCCTTACGTTCTTTCATAATGCTTCCTACACGATATAAAACTTCAGCACGCATTGGAGCAGGTACTAATGCCCATTCTTTTTGAGCTTTCTTCGCTGCTTTTACGGCATCATCTACACTTGATTCGTCCGAAAGAGGAACCTCAACAACGGTTTCACCGGTTGCTGGATTAATAACAGGGGTTGTTTCCCCTTTTGTTTCAACCCATTCTCCTCCAATATAGTTTGCTAGTTTTTTAACCTGTAATAGTGTTTCTACCATGATGAATACCTCCTATAAATTAAATTATCTATATGTGTAAAACATAGATTACTTTTTAGAGCGATCTCTTATTTGTTGGATAGTTGAAGAGACCGATATGTTTTCTTGCTCTGTTATTATTTCTATTACAGTTGGTCCTTGATTATGAAGTGCTCTATCAAAAGCACTTTCAAATTGTTCTATAGTCTCAACTGTATAGCCTTCAGCACCAACGCTTTTTGCTAATCTACTAAATGAAATATCACCTAAATTAGTAGCTATAACTTTTTCCGGATAATGCATCTCTTGATGCATTCGAATCGTTCCATACATATTGTTATTAAATACGAGACTTATTACGGGAACTTTGTATCGTACAACGGTCTCGAGTTCGTTCGCTGTCATCATAAACCCTCCATCACCTGAAAGGGAAACAACTGGTTTACTTGGATTTGCTAGTTTTACACCTACTGCAGCTGGCATGCCATAGCCCATCGCGCCTGATGTAGGGCCAACGTACGTATGCGGTTTTGTAAAAGGATAGAAAGCATGTAGCCATCCCGCAAAGTTACCAGCATCATTGGTCAATACTGATTCTTTAGGTAGTTTGTTTACTAGTGATGCAATAATTTGTTTGTTTAAAACATCCTCGTTTGTTACGTGCAGACTACTTACTTGTTTATACGCTCTATTCCTTTCGTTTGCCCACTCAGACCATGAAGCAATACATTTCATATCGTTCAATGCTAGCAACGCCTCACCTATGTCGGCTACGACACCGATATCTGGTGCGTAAACCTTACCAAGTGTTTCATATTCGATGTCAATATGAATCAATTTTTTGCCTGCCGTGATGATCGAATAATCTTGTGTTGTTACTTCTGATAATCGTGTTCCGAAGGCTAAGACAACATCTGCTTCTTGAACGGTTTGCAGTACCTGTTTATTCGTCCCTAGCCCTAAATGTCCACCATATAATGGATGGTCATTTGCGAAAACATCATGACGTCTAAATGCAGCTAGCACCGGGATTGAAAATTTTTCTGCAAAGGATACCAATCGCTCCTCTGCTTGTGAGGATTTAATTCCGCCACCAGCAATAATTATTGGATTGGTTGCCTCACTGAGTACACTTTCAATTCGACCCACCTCTTCATGGGAAGGAGTAGGTTTCGGCCTCCTGGTTGGCGGACCAAAAGACATTTCTGCATGGATAGGAAGTACATTTTCAGGTAACGACACGATTACCGGACCCGGTCTACCTGTTTGAGCGATTCGGAAAGCTCGTTGTACGATTTCAGGCATCCGTTCCGTATCGTTGATTTCGACGGCCCACTTAGCGATATGCCCAAAATACTGTTCTAAATCTACTTCCTGGAATCCTTCTCTCCCTCTAAATTTACTATGTACCTGGCCTAGAAAAACAACCATTGGTGTGGAATCTTGGTATGCTGTGTGCACACCAATTGAGAGATTTGCCGCGCCAACACCGCGAGTTGCCATGACCACGCCCGGCTTAAGTGATTCCTTAGCATAACCTTCTGCTATAAACGCTGCCCCGCCCTCATGACGTGCCGCTATCACATCAATGGATTCTTCGTCGTGTAACGCATCTAACAAGGGCAAATAGCTTTCCCCAGGTACACAAAATGCGTGCGAAATTCCTTCTAATTTCATACATTCAACAATTGCTTGTGCTCCAGTCATTTTCACTTTTTTCTGCAAAGAGACGTTTGTTACCATCCTTGTTCACCCTTCCCAGGATAAGCTTTTGATTCGCTTAATGACCTCATCCAATCGATCACTCGTAACGGATAAAGCAATTCGAATATACCCTTCACCAGCAGAACCAAATGCCGAGCCAGGCGTTACAATAACGCCTGCCTTCTCTAGCATTTGATTTGCAAATGAAGCTGATGTATATCCTGTTGGAACTTTTGCCCATATAAAAATTGTTCCTCTTGGTTTCTCTGCATGAATTCCAATTTCGTTTAGTGCTTGGTGCAATTTTTCCATCCGTTCTTGAAATAGTTGATTGTTCGCATCAACAGCGCTTAAATCACTTCTTAGCGCTGTTGATGCCGCCAATTGAATAGGGAGAAACTGACACGTATCAATATTACTTTTCAATGTAGATAAGGCACGAATCACGGTTTTATTTCCAACAAGATATCCTATGCGCCATCCAGTCATATTAAAACTTTTCGATAACGAACCAAATTCTACCGCATATTTTTTCGCTCCTTGTACTTGTAAAATACTCGGTGCTTTGTAATCATCAAATGTTACTAAGTCATACGCAGCATCGTTCATGACAAGAATGTTATTTTCTTTCGCGTATGAAACCGCTTTCAAAAATACATCAGAATGAACCGTTGCTGCAGTTGGGTTACTTGGATAGTTTAAAAACATTACCTTAGCAGATTCGGCATCTTTTTTCGAAACCTGTTCAAATAAAGGCTGATAACCATTTGCTGCATCCAAAGGTAAATCTACGCTAGTTCCGCCAGCCAAATGTACAGCTGTCCGATAAACCGGATACCCTGGATTCGGAAGTAATACAGTATCTCCAGGATTAATAACTGCCTGAACGAAATTCGCAATTCCTTCCTTCGATCCAATTAAAGCCATTACCTCTGTTTCCGGATCAAGTTCAACACCATAACGACTTCGATAAAAATCTGCAACTGCCTGCTTAAATTCAAGTGTCCCACTGTACGTTGAATAACGATGATTTAATGGGTTTTTTACTTCCTCGACTAATCGATTAATTACAAAATCTGGTGTTGGTAGATCAGGAGCACCAATTCCGAGATCAATTACATCAACACCTTTTTTCTCCAGTGCTTTTTTCTTTTTTTGAAATTCCGAGAATAGATATGGCGGTAATGTGTTTATTTTTTCAGAAACAAACGTCATCGCACTTCCCCCTATTTCAATAAATGAAACGGTATTTCATATTCATATCACCAGTATAAAACAGTGATTTAAAATTTGCAATTGTTTATTTTTACAGATTTTTAATCAGTCACTGGAAAGCTTATTTGGCAATACTTTCTTCCGCATCAATAATTTTTTCAGGTTTTTTTAGGGTAAAAAACAGAATAACCAAACCAACTATTACAACAGCAAGACCAACCCATACACTTCCACTCAAACCGAGAACTAAATAGCCAAGACCTGCTATTCCTGCTGCTAGCATGGCGTATGGAATTTGGGTTGTTACATGATCCATATGATCGCAATTGGATCCAGTCGAAGAAAGGATTGTCGTATCTGAAATCGGTGAACAATGATCGCCAAATACTGCACCAGCTAATACTGCCGCTAGCATCGGTAGTAATAATGCAACATCTGCTGCAACCGCAATTTCACCTGCTATCGGAAGTAATATTCCAAATGACCCCCAAGACGTTCCTGTTGCAAAAGCGATAAACCCTGCCATTATAAACACAATAAGAGGTAACAGCATTATACTTAAATTAGACGATTCTACTACTCCTGCAAGATACGTACCTGTACCTAATTCACCAATCAATGTAACAATTGCCCATGCAAATATGAGAATAGAGAAGCCTGGAACCATTGATTTTGATCCTTCTAGTAATCCAAGCCCAATATGCTTGGCGGTGAAGTTTCCATTTTTCATATGGCGTGCGAACAAAATGAAGGTTACAATTAATCCAGTAATTCCACCATATAATAGCGATTTTGGTACATCGGCACTTCCAAAAATATTAACCAATGTTGCCTCTCCTTCAACTGCCTGTAATCCTGTCCAATAGATAAATCCAAGGGTTGCAAAAAATAGAACGACAATAGGTGCTATTAGATCACTTATTCGTCCGATTTTACTAACTGGTAGATTAGAAGATGTGTCAATCTTTTCTTTACTTTCCGAACTCATAACTTGGCCAGTTTCAAACGCAAGATCTTCATGCTTCTTCATTGGTCCAAAATCTGACTGCCTAATTGCTATGACAAACACAACTCCTAGTGCCGCCCAAACATAAAAGTTCATTGGAATGATTTGAATAAATGCACTGAATGCACTGTATTCCGTTATACTATTCGTAGCAAAAACGGTTCCAATTATACCAATAATATAGGCACCCCAACTAGATACTGGCGCTACAACACAAACAGGTGCAGAAGTAGAATCCACAATGTATGATAGTTTTGCTCGAGATACACGATGTTTATCTGTAACTGGTCTCGCCACTTGTCCGACAGTTAAACTGTTAAAATAATCATCTACAAAAACTAGGATACCTAATACAGCCGTCATAACCTGTGCACCAGCACGTGATTTCACCTTTGTTAGCATCCAATCACCAAACGCTCGTGTGCCTCCCATCATACTAATAAATGCTGTCAAAATACCAAGTATTAAGACAAACAAAAGTATGAATACATTCCATTGATTCAATGCCCCTTCAGCAACGAAGATACCTTTAAACGCTTCCCAAATACTTGATAGCGACGCCAACACATTAAAGCTCTCGATAAAAAGTGCTGCAGTGACTATCCCAACCCCAAGTGACAACAATACCCGCTTCGTCAGTAGCACCATAATAATTGCTAATAATGGTGGCACCAAAGACCAAATTGTATTTTCCAACGTTATCATCCCCTATTGATTGTATTTGTTAACCCTGACCAGCTACCCTCCTCCATTTTTGATTATTCATAGTATTCTATACATATTTTGAAAAATCCTCTATACAGAAAAATATATTTCAAGCGCTTTTGACACTTTATCTGGGAAAATATATAGTTTAACTAGACAGTAAAACTTCTTGAAAAACGAGGTGTATTGATATGAATACGGAAAAAACATACGCACAATTTTTAGATGAACAAGATGAACTAAAAGCATTTCGTGATGAATTTTACATTCCAAGTGGAACCATTTACTTTGATGGCAATTCATTAGGATTACTCTCAAAGAAAGCGGAGGAGTCAGTAGAAACATTACTAGATTCATGGAAAAAACATGCTATTGATGGATGGTTAGATGGTGTACATCCATGGTTCTATTTATCTGAAAAACTAGGAAAAATGAGCGCACCACTCGTTGGAGCTAGTAACGAAGAAGTTATCGTTACCGGATCTACAACAACAAATCTTCATCAGCTTGTTTCTACTTTTTATAAACCAGAAGGAAAGAAAACAAAAATTCTAGCAGATGCACTAAATTTCCCTTCGGATATTTATGCTTTGAAAAGCCAATTAAAACTAAAAGGCTATGATCCAGAAAGACACCTTATTCAGGTTCAAAGCAATGACGGAAATACATTACAAACCGAAGATATCATGAAAGCAATGACCGATGAAGTTGCATTAATTATGCTTCCAGGAGTTTTATATCGAAGCGGTCAAATCTTAGATATGAAAACATTAACCAAGGAAGCACACAAACGCGGTATTGTGATTGGCTTTGACTTATGTCATTCTATTGGTTCTATCCCCCACCACTTATCCGAATGGGGCGTAGATTTTGCTTTTTGGTGTAATTATAAGCATTTAAATGGTGGCCCTGGAAGTGTGGCCGGTTTATATGTAAATAAAAAGCATCTTGGAAATGAGCCAGGACTTGCGGGCTGGTTTAGTTCATCAAAAGAAAAACAGTTCGACATGTCACACACATTGACACCTGCAGAAGATGCTGGTGCATATCAAATTGGAACTCCCCACGTGCTTAGTACTGCACCATTGTTAGGTTCACTAGAAATTTTTAACGATGCAGGAATTGATCGTATCCGTAAAAAATCGCTACATCTAACAAAATATTTAATGGAGCTAATCGAATTTGAATTAGCAGATGATGGCTTTACCATTGCCAATCCAAAAGAGGACACAGTCCGCGGAGGGCACATTTTTCTCGAACATCCCGAGGCAGCACGAATTTGTAAGGCATTGAAAGCTGATAGCGTTATTCCCGATTTCCGAACGCCTAACGGAATAAGACTTGCTCCAGTAGCACTTTACAATACATTTGAGGAAGTTTGGCAAACAGTTCAGATTTTAAAAACAATCATGCAAGAACAACGCTATAAGGAATATGAAAATAAGCGAGGTGTTATCGCATAATGTCAGCTGAATGGATTGATATTTCACAGCCATTAACAAACAATATGGCACATTGGCCAGGGGATGTTCCATTTTCCTATGAACTAACAGTCGAAAAAAAAGACTCTGGATCCGTTAATATTGGCCAAATAACAACTAGTGTCCACACAGGAACACACGTTGATGCTCCCTTTCATTTTGATGGTGAGGGAAAAACAATTGATCAACTAGATGTTAATTTGTATGTAGGCGAAGCAATGATCATTGACGTAAGTAATGTACAAGAGGTTACAGTAGAAACGCTTGCTCCTTTTTCTTTTGAAGGAGTAGAACGAGTAATATTGAAGACTTCTTTACCTGGTGATCCAACTAGTTTTCCAGAAAAGATTCCTACACTTGACCCAAGAATTGCTACACTTTTGGCAGAAAAAGGCGTTAAGTTTCTTGGTGTAAATATGCCGTCTGTTGATGCACTAGACAGTAAAGAGCTGGCTACTCATCATGCGCTTCATCAGAATGGGATTCATATACTGGAAAATTTAATGCTCGACAATATCGAAGAAGGTCTTTATGACTTAATCGCACTACCACTTGCCATTCAAGGTTCTGATGGCAGCCCAGTACGTGCGGTGATTCGAAAGATTGATTAACAAGTGAGGGCTGTTGGCTTGTATTTTGGACTGTTCGGCTAGTATTTTTTATAATTGGCCAGTAATTTAGAAAATCGGCTAGCATTTGTAATACATTGGCTCGTATTTCTATGATCTGGCCAGTATTTATTCATTTAGGAGGTTCTCCCTGTGACAGAATCACACGAAAACGATGCATTTAAAAAAGAAAAAGGAATTCATACCGATTTCATTGAAAAAATGACATATGGCGACTACTTACAACTAGATACGTTACTTTCCAGTCAAAAAAGGTTGTCAAATCATCATGATGAGATGCTATTTATTGTTATTCATCAGGTTAGTGAATTGTGGTTGAAACTAATTATTCATGAAACGCAAGCTGCAATTGAAGCGATTAAGCAAGATGATCTAAAATCCTCTGCTAAAATGCTTGCCCGTGTATCAAAGATTCAAACACAAATCATTCAAGCTTGGGATGTTCTATCCACCTTAACACCTGCAGAATATATGGAGTTTCGCGACAAGCTTGGAAACGCTTCAGGATTTCAATCTTATCAATACCGATTAGTCGAATTTGTCCTGGGTTACAAGACACCATTTATTTTAAAAATTTATAAAAAAGACCCAGAAGTATACAAGCAATTAGAAGAAGCATACCATGCTCCAGGTCTATACGACGTTGCCATTCAAGCTCTTGCTCGGAAAGGCTTTTTCATTAATAAAGAAGTGCTTAACCGCGATCTTTCTGAGACCTATGTAAAGGATGATTCAGTCGAAAAAGCATGGCTTGAAGTATATAAAAATGTAGATAAGCATTGGGAATTATATGAACTTGCCGAGAAGCTGGTAGATGTAGAAGATTGGTTCCAACAGTGGCGATTCCGCCATATGAAAACCGTGGAACGAATTATCGGGCACAAAGTTGGAACTGGAGGCTCTTCAGGAGTTGGCTATTTAAAAAAAGTATTAGATCATTATTTCTTCCCAGAATTATGGGATATTCGTACAAAAATATAAGCTTATTGTACCATGTTCTTATTTTTGCTTGTACTACCAATAAGAACGTGGTATTTTTATAAACAATTATACAATAGCACAACATCTTTCTGTTATTGCTATACAACTAGAGAAGGAGGTCAAGTATGAGTAAAAAACAAGATCAGTGGTCATCAAAATTAGGATTCATTTTAGCATCAGCTGGTGCAGCAATCGGACTAGGGGCAATATGGAAATTTCCATATATGACAGGTATGAATGGTGGCGGCGCCTTTTTTTTACTTTTCATTGGCTTCACGATTATTATCGGACTACCATTATTAATAGCCGAGTTCGTTATTGGACGCGGTGCACAGAAAGAAGCAATTAGTGCATACAAAAAACTAGCTCCTAAAAGTGGATGGTCAATTATTGGCCGGTGGGGAGTTTTCGGCTCTTTCCTGTTAATGTCTTATTACAGTGTTGTTGGTGGATGGGTTCTCATCTATGCAACAATGTCTATTCCTGGAATGATTATAAAAGACAATGCAAACTATGAACAACTATTCGGATCGATTACTGGTAATCCAACGATAACTATTATTGGACTCGCCCTTTTTATGCTTATCAACATTATCGTAGTTTCATTTGGAATTAAAAACGGGATTGAACGCGCAAGTAAGCTATTAATGCCATTATTATTCGTTTTCTTTATTATATTAGTCGTTAGATCATTAACCTTTGAAGGTGCAATGGAAGGACTTAGTTTCTTTCTACAACCAGATTTTTCTAAAATTACTGGGGAAAGTGTTTTATACGCCCTTGGGCAATCCTTTTTCTCACTTGCGGTTGGGGTTTCTGTAATGGTTACGTACAGCTCTTACCTTGGGAAAGATGTTAGTCTACCATTATCAGCAGGTTCTGTTTCAATCATGAATATTATCGTTTCTTTACTTGCTGGATTAGCTATTTTCCCAGTAGTTTTTTCATTCGGATTAGCTCCTACCGAGGGGCCAGGACTCTTATTCATGGTACTACCAGAGGCTTTTGCCCAAATGCCATTCGGTGAAGTATTCTTAAGCCTATTCTTGTTACTATTTTTATTTGCTGTACTTACTTCATCCTTCAGTATGTTGGAGATTGTTACATCCGCATTTACTGCAAATAACAACCGATCCAGAAAGAAAGTTGCAGCCATTGCCGGAACGATTATATTTATCGCGGGGATCCCCGCCGCCCTATCGTCGAGCAAACTGGCGGATTTTACAATTTTCGGTCTAACAGTATTTGACGCAAGTGATTATTTAGTGAGTAATATATTGCTACCTGGCGGCTGTTTATTAATCGCCCTCTTTATCGGCTTTAAAATGAATCGCGAATTAATGAAACAGGAATTTTCTTATGCTAATCATTTATCAGATGGATGGTATCAATTATGGTTTCAACTTATGCGTTGGGTTGTTCCTATTACCATCATCATTGTTTTCTTAGGGTCACTTGGCATTCTTTAAATAGCAGAAGTCATTCACTCATACAAAGGGTGAATGCTTTTTTTTGGAGTTAAACAAAGGTAGTAAACTGTGACGTAACTAACATAATGTTCAATGTTTGCGCCATCGCTACGGAAAAATCACTACGCTTTCCGCGGGCTCGTGCTGAGTCTCCACGCTCGCAAAGAACGCTCCCTGTGGGGTCTCAGCGTCTTCGCTATTTCCGCAGGAGTCTCCGTGTTTTTCCTTCGCTGGGATTGTGCTTCATAACTCTTATTTCCTTATTAGATGCCTGATGGAAAATATAATTATCTTCTATTTTGGCAGTTGACAACGTCGGCATACCCATTGTCAGGGCAAAGAGGCTCACTAGCCGCCCTAAGGTGCGCGACTGCCCGTAGCGGAAATCGACGTAGTAGTTAATATTTTTATTAGTTCACAACTGTAAACTAAACATTTACTTCAAGGACACTGCTTGGTATCGGACTGAGGATGCCTTATTCACCCTATTCACCTTTATTTTGAGGGTTAACGGACACACGATGCCTTATTCAGCTAAAAAACATGATTTTCAACTGTTTTTACCCAAATAAGAAATCCTGAGTCCGATAACAACCGCATTTACCCTTATTTTTCCCAAATAAGGGATCGTGTGTCCGCAAGCCGACATCCTGCATGCAATCATTCCAGTACGCTCGAACATGTTACTTCACTAGCCTTGCCCGCGGTGGAAATCAACGTTGCTGTTACATAAACATCAATTTTCACTAGTTCGCAGTTTATCCTTAAATCGGCCAACTGGCAACTAGTCCTTTCTAATGCTTAAGTAACAGAAAAAAAGGGTAAACTATATAGGATGAAGGAGTGAATTATTATGGGAAATAAAATTGTCATTGTCGGCGGTGTTGGTGGTGGGGCAACGGTAGCCGCACAAATAAGGCGAATGGATCAAGAATCCGAAATCATTCTATTCGATAAGGGTGAATACATCGCTTTTTCTAACTGCGGTATGCCTTATTATATTGGCGGTATTGTCAAAGAACGTGAGCATTTGCTACGAGATTCAGACGACTTCGCTAAAAAATATAATGTTACCCTCCGTCTAAATTCTGAGGTAACACATATTGACCGCTCCAATAAAAAGATTTCCTATCATGTAAACAACAGTGATAAACAGGAATCCTACGATACGTTAATTCTTTCACCTGGGGCCAAAGCTTCCGTTCCAGACTTAGAAGGTTTAAATAAGAACACAACCTTTACCCTACATACAATTCCTGATATGGATGCTATTCATTCTCATATAAAACAAAACAATCCATCAACCTGTGCAATAATTGGCGCAGGGTTTATCGGCCTTGAGATGGTAGAGAACCTACAAAGTATCGGAATAAACTGTACGGTTATTGATCGTTCTGAACAAGTTATGAAGCTGGTGGATCCGGATATGGCAGAGATGATTCAAGATCATCTGAAAGCAAAAGGGGTTCAGCTAATTTTAAATGATGGAATTGAAGCTTTTTCGAACAATGGAAAAACAGTTCATTTGGCAAGCAAAAAAACAGTTCAAGCAGATATGACCATCATGGCAGTTGGAATTACACCAAATACAAAGCTTGCGCAAGATGCTGATCTTCAAGTTGGAGAGACTGGAGCACTTAGTGTGAATAACTATATGCAGACAGATGATCCAGATATATTTGCATTGGGTGATGCAATTGAAACATCGGATTATTTAACACAGTCTCCTCGGCATGTAGCATTAGCGTGGCCTGCACATCGCCAAGCGTTTATCATTGCAAATTATTTACAAGGAAACAAGATACCATACAAAGGGACGCTTGGGTCCTCTATTTTTAAAGTTTTTGACTTAAGTGTGGCAACCACAGGCCATAACATTGCCGCGCTAGAACAACTGGAAATGCCGTACCAAGAAGTAACACATGAATCATTATCTCACGCTGGCTATTATCCAGGGGCAGAAAAGGTATGTATAAAAGTTTTATTTCACGCTACAAGCAAAAAAATACTCGGTGCACAAGTAATCGGTGAAGATGGTGTGGATAAGCGATTAGCAGTTATTGCTACCGCCATAAAAGGTGGACTACTTGTTACAGACTTAGCAGAATTAGAACTTGCCTATTCTCCGCCGTATTCATCACCAAAAGACCCTATTAATATAATTGGTTATAAAGCTATGGACATGTAAAAACTCCAGGGATTTTCCCTGGAGTTTTTCTGCTATCTATAGATCCTCTTCACTACGATAAACTAGTGTAAATTTTTCTTCATCATTCAGATCACTTACATGAACTTTTACCCCGTGACCGAATGTAACTTCTTCTTCTGTCATTGCAATAATCATTGCCTTTGTTCTACTTTGATTATCAATATAAATATCACCAACTAGTGGCTTCATTTGGTTTTCAGAGGCTGCCAAATTTTCTGTCTCATCACTTGCTTGCTGATCTGCTGACACTAATTCCTTATCTAAATAAGCTATATCCTGACTATTATCCAATTTGCCTGGCACTAGTAGCACATATTCATTATGCTTTACGCCGTTATCTCTGGTTGTTACAACGTTTCCATCTTCAACATTGTCTACTTTTTCAATTTCGTTTAATGAATAATGATCAAGAAAATCCGGAGCTGGTTTTACAATTAAAATATAGTCACCTGGTTCAGGGCGTTTACCTTGATCAATTGTATATCTTTTTCCGTAAAAAATGAACGAGTCCAAGTGCTTTGGTTTATACAATTGGATGTCACTTGCCTTTGAAAGTACTTGCTGCATATCTTTCAGACGATAAAGATGCACCGATTTTTTAAACATTGGCTTTACGGAATAGACTTTATGCAGTTCATTGTTGTAGTAAACAAACTGACCCTTTCGTACTTGTATTAGCTTCATTTGTTAACCTCCTATTAGTCCTTATCGTACTATTTACATATATAAATAATATCTCCTGTCATTTTCCCATTATACCCCAGTTGTTAAACATCCATGAATAAAAATAATGAAAAGAAAAAAAGAAGCCATATTTTAGCTTCTCTATGCCACTCGTTTGTTTTTCAAATATCCTACAATTAATACTCCAGATGTTAGCACTGCAATGATTCCATACATAACTGGTCCATGGTGAAGATTTAACCATTCCATGACAAATTTATCTCTCGTTATCATTTCTCCAGCAGTCCATGCGAGTATTCCAGCACCAACATAGGCAATCCATGTATACTTGTCCATTATACGAACGATTAATTTTGAACCAAAAATCATAATCGGAATACTAATTGCTACCCCAATTGCAATCATCCCGATGTGCCCATGTGCAGCACCCGCTACAGCTACAACATTATCAAGACTCATCACGGCATCAGCCATTATAATAGTCCAAACCGCCTTCATTAAAGAAGAAGATGATTTAATATCCGTGCCTGACTCATCATCTACCAGTACATGATAGGCAATCCATAATAATAACAATCCACCAATTAAATGCACTAGCGGAATTTGTAAGAGGTAAACGATAAGAATAGCAAACACTATTCTAAGCACAACTGCACCACCGGTTCCTATTACAATTGCTCTATTTTGCTGTCGTTCCGGTAATCCCCTGGTCGCCATTGCTATAACAATAGCATTGTCACCGGAAAGAATGATGTCAATAGCTATAATTTTTAATAATGCAATAACAGAATCCTGCGTTAGTTCTATTCCTAACAAAAAATTGCCACCCTTCTACTTGATATCCTTAAGATCTGTACTCCTATCGTGCAAAATAACTTGTACAATTCTAAAGATTTTTCTAAAGTATATTCTTTTGTAGAAGGTAGAAGAACTTTATGAAGAAAAAAACTAACGGTGATTCTAAGCTTCTTTATCATTATTAGTAGCCTTTAATCCATGTGAGCAAAGGACAATTCCGTATCTACTTCACCTAAAATACGCTTAGCTGCTATTTTTTCACCTGCTAACCATTTCGAAAAATCAATAATATATGGGTCTCGGTCTCCACCTAATGAAAACCACGCCTTACGTTCTTTAGGAAAATATCCTGATGTATGAATGGTGCCAGACCAATTTTTGTAGTCAGTTGAAAACACACCCTTATCTGTATCATTCATCATCCGAAATGCTTGATAGGCGTCTGAAATGCTATTTTTTTGTTCATTAATGGCATTCATTCGCTTATAGGAATCATCTAGATGATGTCTATTCTCGTGTTTAATGACTTCAAAGTGATTTGTACAAACGTTTGATTGGTAAGCCTCAATCCCTCTAGGTGTCGCTTCTATTACAAATGTCTCTTCATTTTTGTCTAGTACAGTATAACTAAACGAATGACGATGCGGTATTTCCTTTAAGAACGAAACAGCCTCTTGAACATCCCTGCACCGTTCTAGAACTAAGCGTCCAATCATGTTACAAATAAACCCATCGCCCGGATTTTTTCGGTGAATAAAATTGTAGCCCATTGCAAGCCCTTTTTCATTCATTCCATCCATACGTCCTGTAATACGTTGAGATGGCCCTATTACAGCGTACCCTCCATCTGAAGGCTGATAAATCATATAACGTCCTTCATATGTTCTCGGATGATAGTCATAGTTTCGGATCATATAATCTTTACCAGTAAAAATGGAACAACCGGAGCGAACGTACTCTAATCGATATCCCCCAAATTCTTTTAACACTTCTTCCATCGGCCATTCTAATGCATCTCTTAATCCAACGAGTTCCTCCCAAATCGCTGGTGCGAAGGGCTCAAACGCCTCTTTCACTGATTTTTCATCTATTAAAAAGCGCGCTTTGCGGGTTTTCCATTGTTTTTTCCTATTTCTAATTGTCAGCGAGTCTTTTAATTCAAGCCCTTGCTTAAATCCAAAATCGTAATGACTTCCTCTAAATTGATATATATCACTAAATATTTTTTTCAATACCATTACCCCATTCACTTATTGCTATTTTCAGTTTAATGGAAGCATCAAGATAATGAAATGAAACTGCCTTTGAAATTTAATTGAAACTATTTAGGATTACGATACGTAAATAGGAGTGGAAAATTCATTAGTAGGAGTGACAAGCATGACAGGAATATTACTAACAGCATTATTATCTACTATTTTGTATGTAGCTTTATCGGTAATACTTATTTTTAGTAACAAAAAAAGCAGAAATCTAACAATGAAATACGCGGCATTTAATTTCATTGGACTATTTATCTTAGCAAGTATAATAAACTATTTTATTTTGTTACCTATAACGATTCCAAATATGTTCATTTCAAATCTTATTATTGCAGGAATCGGGATATTCTTTTTATACGGTATGACACGGACGCCAGGTAAAAAAGAAAAAAGTAAGGATAGTGGCCCTTTCGAGGCAACACTTGGGCTATTGATTATTTTAGCAGTCGTGATTGTACCAACGATTTTTGTTCTGGGAATCTTTACGTTAGATAATTCCTATGAATCTATTAGTCAAAATGAAGTGGAAGAAGCAAAACCATTAAGCAAAGAGAATACGCCGATTACTGTCTCGCCTGAATTCGCACGAAACAAAACACAGAAATCAATGAGTGTTATTCCAAACACACAATTTTATGATTTAGGAAAACTTCAAGTACAAAAAATTGGAGAAGACGTTAAGTTTGTCGGACCAGTAGAATTTACTGGTTTTTGGAAGTGGTTCCGAGGCAAGGAAACGGAAGGCTATTTCACTATTTCTGCGACAAACATTAATGCACAACCAGAATTTGTAGAAAGTAAAATGACATACACAAATTCGAGTTACTTTAATAAAAATATTGAACGCGTAATTTATGGTGCATACCCTTCTTACATTCAAAGCGGTGAGGCTCAAATTGAAGTTGATGAAGAAGGAAAACCATGGTATGTACAAACATTATATCAACCAATTGGACTAACCAATAAACCTGATTTACAAAATTTAAAGGTAGCTGTTGTTGACCCTGTTTCAGGTAACGTAAGCTTATATGCAACAAACGAAGCTCCCGAATTTATTGATGGTTCTGTAAGCTCAGAAATGGCAACTGATGTGAACGAATACTTTGGTAAGTATGTACACGGTTGGCTAAACTCTATATTCGGTAAAAAAGATGTTAAAATTCCAAATGAATCAGGAACAGAAAGCAGTGTTACGCCTATTTTCAGTGATGATGGTGATATGTACTACTTCACAGATATGACATCTCCAAAAGAGAACATCGATTCAGCATTAGGTTATACACTTATTAATGCGCAGACTGGGGAGCTTACGTATTACAATGGTAAGAAAAATAGCGGGATAATGGATAGTACTGGAGCGAAAGAAATCGTAAATAAGGAATTCCCTGAGAAAAATTGGGAAGGATCTATGCCTGTACTCTATAACATTGACGGCAATCCAACTTGGGTAGTAAACGTACTTGATCCGAACGGACTCTTTAAAAAGTATGCGTATATTAAAGCATCCGATTCTGACTTTGTCGTATTCGGTGACACTGCACGCGAAACGTTAGAAGCATATCGCCTACAATTGCTGCAGGATCCAAGTAATGTATCCTCATCTGGAGAGGCACCACTAGAAACCCGTTCCGGTGAGGTAAATCGTGTACTCGTTATCACGCAAAAAAACGCACAAGTTGTTCAATTTTTACTAAAAGATGATACGACTATTTACACTGTAACTGCGGGTAAGGCTCCTCTAGCACTCTTCTTGCAGGCAGGTGATCAAGTGCAATTTGAAGCAAATATACGTAACAATGGCACAGGAATTGTAGAAACAATTAGTATTGAAGGAATAACAAAATAAATTTGTCAGTATGTTACGTCAGATAGTGGAATAAGAGATGAATTTATTAGCAAACCTGGCTTACCGCCAAGACTTTATGGCGAGAGCCTTAGTTGAACTTATGCAGGTTAGAAAGGATTTAAACTTTCTTACCTGCTAAAAAAATTCTTGCCAAACAACAAGAAATAATAAGAGATTAACCAAATCCTTACCCGATTTTATCAGGTAAGGATTTTCACTACCAAAAGTTTTTCGGATTTCTACGGCAAACAAAACCATGTTCCCTATATAAAAAACAATATAAATTTATAAAACAACATCAAGAATAAGATTAGAGGGAGTGGTGACTTGACTGGCAAGTAGTATAGCTCCAATCGATATCCACACGGTTAGCGGTCGCTTTGATAAAGGAACCGTTGTAAAAATTTATGATATCCAGGGCGAAGTAACTGGCCTCGGCGTTGTGAGCTACTCTTCAGAATCCCTGAATAAATTAATTAACCAACCTGAAATTGAAGTTAACGACAATGAAAAAGCTGCTATTGAAAGTAAACACCTTGTGTCTGACGTTCTCCCCATCCATAAATATAGGGAGTTCCACCTTTAAATAACCTAAGCTCTTTCCTTCTACGGAACGAAGCTAAGAATGAACTTCGCGTTGGTTTAAAAGGCTTTCACAGTCGAAATTGTTCTGATGCACATAATCAAACCAGGATTATCTACATGGGTTCGGATTCCCTTGCCGCTCACAACTTATTGACTGTTTCGGGGTACGTCTGCACCGAGAGATTTGACCTCCCATCTCAAAAGGTTAGATACCAAACGAGGCAATATATTTCTTTCCTGATTGCTTTTTTTCTTTTAAACTTGTTACACAATGTTCCAAAATAATGGAAAAGGTCATCCAATCCTTACTTGCGTTTTTTATGTTTACACGATTGGTTTTCGTTACATATCTAGCCAAAAAGGCACTGTATAAATCACGTTGCGCGATAACGCCACACTCACATCCATGCCATCGTTGTCGAAGCGGCTTTTTCTTTATCACTCCACAGTGACAGGTTTGAGACAGTTTCGTCGAGTAGGTTGGAAACTCTCGAAATTCACCACCCTGCACTTGTATCTTTTGTTTCAACATGGTTAGAAAAGCGCTTGGCGCCTTTCTGCCAATACTTTTTCCGTATAACTTTTGAAATGCCTTGTACGACAATTTTTCTGTTTGAATGAAAGCAGCCTGTTGTAATATTTGGTTCGTGTCTCGTCCATGTAACTGCCTTCTAGTTGCTTTTATTTTCCGTTCCAATTCCCGGTACTCCGAACGGGTCTTTATGTATCGATTGGAGTTCATCCATTTCTTTTTCCCTTTTTTGACAACCCCGTTGCTAAGATAATTTTGGGGGTTATTCGCTCTCCGTTGTCTGTCCATCTTCCGATTAAGTCTTCTTTTCTCTTTATCTAGTAGTACAACTTCCTTACAGAACTCCTGTAAGGCAGCTTTTGTTTCTCCCACTATTGCTATTGTAGAGGGACCAATGTCTAGTCCAACCTTTTCTTTTCCCATTTCATATTTCCGATACGGATATCCCTCTAGAATTAACTGGACATAAAAACAATTCTTACCCTTTACCTCTTTTTTGATCAAACGACAGAATTTGATTCGTTGTTCTAGGGCATGTTGCATCCATTTATCCTTTGGATCAATTAGGCACTTTAAAGCAAGTTTTTTCCCAATGAAAACATATCCGTTTGAATACGTAAGAAAGGTGTTATTATTTTTTCCCTCTAATGACACAAACTCCCCCTTACGTTTAAACCAAACTTTCTTGGCCTGTTTAAAGGCATATTTTTGTGTCGCTTTAAACGCACGAGTAGCTATTTTTTGGCATACATGCGTCCCTAAATGCTCCGCAATAAATTTCGAATCATTTTTTGTTTTAATACCAAACGCTTGCATGGAAAAATTTGTGAAACCGTATATTTCATTCAGGTGTTTAAAGTTTGCTCGACGCTTTTGTATATCTGTTTCCAATGTTTTGGATAAACGAACCGTTTCGTTGTATAAATTTGTCCGTTGAATCATTTGAAGTCTTTTCAAACATTCCCCAAGACAAGCATTGTACAGCTGTCTTCCACAATCAGACAGCATCAAAAGCTGTTTTTCTTTTTTAGAATCGGTTTTCAATCGAATCGTTGCGACGAAAGAGGGAGTTCTTTCTTTTGATGCTGCCATCGGACTACACTCCTTCAAAAGAAATCGATTTAAGTTCCACATCTACTCCGTTTATTCAAACGAATGATGTTTATGTAAAGAAACAATCTTACTTTTCAACCATATCAGACTTTTCATAAGTCAATTATAGCCATTACCTTAGGAAAACACAATACTTTTCAAGAACATTTGTTCTTTTTTATATAAAAAAGAAACAACCTCACCCCATACATTGAATGCAGGGGCTTGCAGTTGTTTTTTTGTCATTTAGATACAAAATAAAAGGATTGAACCAATGTTTGGATCAATCCTTTTTCAGTGTTTGGACTTTGTGTCTTAACCGTATGGAAATCCGATTTTTACCTACTTTCCATCTCCTCAACCAGCAACGAAAGTTCTGTCCATCGATCCATTTTTTGTTCAAGGTTTTCTTCAACCTCTTCTTGTTCCTTATATAATTCTTGCACTTTACCAAGATCACTGCCTGCATCCGCAATGGAAGCTTTTAAGCTTTCGATTTTTGCTTCCAATTCAGTAATCTGATCTTCAATCTCGTTCCATTCTTTTTGTTCATTGTAGGATAGCTTCTTTTTTGTTTTCTTAACCGGAGTTGAGGCTTTTTCTTTCGGTTGAACACTTTCTTTTTCCACACTCATTTTTTCCAGATACTCACTATAATTTCCATAAAACTGTTCCACTTGGGGCGATTCATCTAATACAAGTAGCTGATCAACTACTCGATCTAAGAAATATCGATCATGGGAAACCGTAATGACGACACCAGGAAAATTCTCCAAATAATCTTCTAAAATACTTAGCGTTTCTGTATCCAAATCATTGGTTGGTTCGTCTAAAAATAGTACATTTGGTTCGTTCATCAATATTTTCAATAAATACAGACGCCGCTTCTCCCCACCAGATAACTTACGAATATAATTCCATTGCTCGGATCGTGGGAATAGGAATCGTTCTAGCATCTGTTCAGCCGTAATCACTTCATCATTCGTTGTATGAATAACTTCCGATACTTCCTTTATATAATCAATTAAACGTAATTCACCATCTAGTTCCTCGTTTTCTTGTGTGTAATATCCGATATTAACGGTTTCACCAACATCAATGAACCCATTGTCGGGCTTCAAGCGATTAGCCATTATATTTAGTAAGGTTGTTTTCCCAGATCCATTTGGACCTACAATACCTAACCTGTCACCTGGCTTAACTAAGTAATTAAACTTAGCAATCAATTTATTATCTCCAAAGTTTTTTTCTATATCTGTGAGTTCCATTACTTTTTTACCTAACCGCTTCGATCCAGCTTGAAATGATGCGTCGTTTTTCTTCGTATCAAATCGCGTTTCCTTCATTTCTTCCACTCGATCAATTCGCGCTTTCTGCTTCGTCGATCTTGCTTTCGCTCCTCGCTTTAACCAAGCAATTTCTCTACTTAATATATTTTCATGTTTTTGTTGATTGCTTTCTTCTAATGCCTCGCGTTCTGCCTTTTTCTCAAGGAACAATTCATAGTTCCCTTCATATTTATATAAATTTCCTTTATTTAATTCATAAATATGGTTTGTGACACGATTTAGGAAATAGCGGTCATGCGTAACCAAGAGCAATGCACCGCGATAGGATGCCAAAAACTTTTCCAGCCATTCAATCGTAGCGTGATCCAAATGGTTTGTTGGCTCATCCAAAATCAGTAAATCAGCAGGTTGAATTAAAGCCTTTGCAATCGCAATCCGTTTCTTTTGACCACCTGACAAGTCAGAGATATTCTTACTAAATTCTGTAATACCTAACTTTGTCAAAACTGTCTTTGCAGTAGTGTTTGCTTCCCAGGCATCATGTTCTTCCATTTTTTGTTGCATTGTAAGTACATGCTTTTGAGCTGATTCACTCGTTGGATTAGATGAAAGATCAAGCAGTGCACGCTCATAATCACGCATTGTTTTCATGATGATTGACTCGCCAAAGTATATTTGTTCAATCACCGACAACCTTGGATCAAGTATAGGATCTTGGGACAAATATTCGATGTGATAATCTTTTGCATGCTTGATAGAACCTTTCTCAGCTTGTTCTATACCTGCAATTACTTTCAAAAAGGTAGATTTTCCTGTTCCGTTCACACCAATTAAACCGATGCGATCATTTTCTTTTATTGTACAAGAAACATCATTGAATAATATTTTTTCACCGTATGATTTTACAACATTTTCGACCGTAAGCATTTCCATCATTCCTCATTTCCTAACACACTCTACACACAGTATAAGGGAACCTCTTAGACGTGAAAAGAAAAACACGTGAGCGATTTACTCACGTGTCTTAGATATATCTTCATCCTTAACGCCTTGTATCCGTTGTTTGATATATATTACGATAAGAAATAGTAACCATGACGTGAATCCATAAAAAATAATTTTAGCCATTGGTTGCATTTCATTAAAAAAGAAGGCCATACCTATCCAAATAGCTCCTAAGCCTATAATTTGATACAACACCAATTTCATTGAACTTTCCCTCCAACTAATGGAACATCTCTTTAAGACAAGTTTATCGCAGTTCGATGAATTTTTCTATCAAAAATACTATAGACTTTTCACTAGATTTGCCATTTCAATTGCAGCAACTGCAGCTTCTGAACCTTTATTCCCGGCTTTGGTACCAGAGCGTTCAATTGCCTGTTCAATCGTTTCCGTTGTCAAAACGCCAAAAATGACTGGTTTCCCTGATTGATTAGCAGCTTGTGAAACACCCTTCGCTGCTTCTCCACAAACATAATCAAAATGTGGAGTAGAACCACGGATCACCGTTCCGAGTGTTATAACTGCATCATATTTTTTGTTCATTGCCATCTTATTAGCGACTAATGGAATTTCAAATGCGCCCGGCACCCATGCAATATCAACGTTATCTTCATTAATTCCGTGTCTTTTTAGCGTGTCGACTGCCCCTTCTAGAAGCTTACTTGTAATAAAATCATTAAATCTACCTACTACAATTCCAATTGTTAAATCTGTTGCTACTAATTTACCTTCAAATGTGTGTCCCATATCTATCAGCTCCTGTTATAAGTTGTGTAACTCTAATAAATGCCCCATCTTACTATATTTTGTTTTCATATACGGCATATTTGTCTCGTGGTATTTTGTTGCCAGTGGGATGCGATTCACAACATCAATCCCATAACCCTCTAGTGCAGTTAACTTTTCAGGATTGTTCGTTAAAACATTTACACGTTCAATACCAAGGTCTTGTAAAATTTGTGCGCTCAATAAGTAATCCCGCTGATCGGCCTGGAAACCAAGCTGCTCATTTGCTTCAACTGTGTCATAGCCCTCTTCCTGTAGTTTATATGCTTTCAGTTTGTTTAACAGACCAATTCCTCGCCCTTCCTGTCGCATATAAACCAGTACACCACTTCCAGCTTTCTCAATTTCAGCTAACGCTTGATGCAATTGTGGCCCACAGTCACACCGCTTCGATGCAAATACATCGCCAGTTAAGCATTCAGAATGAACGCGCACCATTACCGAATCTTCTGACTGAATGTCACCTTTAACAAGCGCAATATGTTCCTTATCATCTAAATCATTGGAATACCCAACTACCGTAAAATCACCAAAATCAGTTGGGAGTTTCGTTTCCACTTCTCGTTTAATAAGTTTTTCATGCCTCTTTCGATAAGCAACCAAATCCTCGATGGAAATAAGTTTTAAATCAAACTGTGATGACATCTCCTTCAAATCGGGTACCCTCGCCATGGTTCCGTCCTCTTTGATGATTTCGCATATTACCCCAGATGGGTTTGCACCACAAAGCTTTGCTAAATCCATCGATGCTTCGGTATGACCTTGCCTCGTTAACACACCGCCATCCTTTGCAACTAATGGAAAAACATGTCCTGGACGCTTAAACTGCCAAGCAGCAGTTGTTGGATCTGCCAATGCTTGAATGGTCTTAGCTCGCTCTTCTGCACTAATTCCAGTAGTTGTTTCGTGGTGATCTACACTAACGGTGAATGCAGTTCCAAACGGGTCAGAGCTTTGGCTAGTCATAAACGGCAAATTTAAACGTTTTGCTACTTCTTCGGTAATGGAAGTACATACAAGCCCTTTTCCATGGGTAATCATAAAATTAATTGTTTCCGCTGTAGCCATTTCCGATAACGCTACAAAATCACCCTCATTTTCTCTATCTTCATCATCTACCACAATGACTGGCTTTCCATGTTTTAAATCAGTTAATGCTTCTTCAATTGAATGAAACATAGTTTGACATCCCCCTACATATATCCATTTTCAGTAAGTAATTTTTTACTAATGGTATTTCCACTTGAAAGTTCAACCATTTGCGCAATATATTTTGCTAGCATGTCACACTCAATGTTGACCACCGCTCCAAGTCCTTTTTCACCTAGCACAGTTTGTTCGACTGTATGGGGGATTAAAGAAATAGTAATTGTTTGATCTTTCACATAAAAAATCGTTAAACTAACCCCATCGATTGCAATCGATCCTTTAGGAAGTACATAAGGAATGAATTCAGCTGGGATCCTTATATCGTAATAGATTGCATTCGCTTCCTTCTTCTTTCGGGTAATCTTGCCAATCCCGTCAATATGCCCGGATACAAAATGCCCACCAAACCTTCCATTCGCATGCATTGCCCTTTCTAAGTTAACCGCTGAACCTGACTTTAACGTACTTAGCGATGTTGCCTTTATCGTTTCTGGCATTACATCCACTTGAAATGTATCGCGATTAAATGCGGTAACGGTTAAACAAATACCGTTTACTGCGATACTATCACCTATTTTCATATCACCCATGATGGATTCCGCACAAATTGACAGCATGATGGAATTCGCAGATTCTTGTTTTACTTCTTTAACCTGTCCGAGCTCTTCTACAATACCTGTAAACACACTATCCTTCCTTTCTTGGAACCGAAACAATTTTTATATCTTCACCGATTTTCTCAACAGACTTAACATGTAATCGTAAAGCGTTATTTAACGATTCCATACCAACTCCAGCTATAGAGGTTGGTGCATCTTTTCCACCGATTAATAGTGGTGCAACATAAGAAATCACTTGATTGACTGCATTTTCCTGCAGAAAGCTTCCGTTTACTCCTGCGCCACCCTCTACAAATAAAGTCATAATATCCTGTTCTCCTAAATAGTTGAGTACATCGCCAACTTTTATTTTTTCTTGATTAAGCTGCACAATTTTCACATTTGGATAATTACGAAAGACTTCTACCGTTTGTTGCGAAACATTTTCCCCTGTGAAAATCCATGTTTCTGCTTCGCCATCTGTGATTACATTTGATTCACGAGGTGTTCGTAGATGTGTATCCAAAATAATTCGAGTAGGATTTCTACCGCCATTTGGCAACCTTGTAGTAAGCTGTGGATTATCAGCAATTATCGTGTCAACGCCAACCAAAATAGCATCATGGTTATTTCGATATTGGTGAACATCTTTTCTTGCTGACTCACCAGTAATCCATTTGCTCTCCCCTGTAACTGTTGCAGTTTTACCATCCAAGCTAGTCGCCGATTTTAACGTGACAAAAGGGGTTTTTGTGGATGTGAAATGGAAAAAAGATGCATAAAGAGATTCTGCTTGCTCCTTTCCAACACCAACCTCGACCGATACATTTGCTTGGCGCAGTTTTTCAACACCTTTTCCTGCAACCTTTGGATTTCTATCCATCGTTGCTATAACTACACGCTTAATTCCACTCTCAATGACAGCATCTACACATGGTGGAGTTTTACCAACATGACTACAGGGCTCTAACGTAACGTACAACGTTGCACCTTTTGCCTTATCTCCAGCCATTTTTAAAGCATGGATTTCAGCATGCGCTTCACCTGCTTTTAAATGAGACCCCATCCCTACTATTGATCCATCTTGTACAATCAATGACCCAACTGGTGGATTCGGACTCGTCTGCCCCTGAACTGATTCAGCAAGGGTTAGTGCAATATTCATGTAATCCCATTCCGTCATCACCATCATCCTTTCTAAATACAACTAAAAAAACCCTTGAATAAGCTTCAAGGGCATAATGGCAGAATTTATAGGTATGATAAATAAGCATTTCAATTCTATGAAAATAGACGTGCAGAATAAACTTAGTCTATCGACAAATTTTATTGGCAATAGTCTTAGCTGCGCTTATACTGGTATTGCACCTATTGTTCAATTACCAGCGAAATAAGAATTCGTCATCACAACAGCGTGCATGTAATAATACACCTGTTTGAACAGAACATACTTTACCTAGAAATCCCTTCTCCCATCCAGACTTTAACTGTCGGCTCCGGAGTTACACCAGATCCACCGCTTGATTATGAAAATCGCACGGGTCACGGACTAAGAAGTTCGCACTTCATCACCGCCGATTGGGAATTTCACCCGACCCCGAAGGAATTCGAAATATGAAGTTGTATATTCTTTATACATGAAATTTTTTAAAATCGCAACTAAATAGAATTGAGAATAATCCCTCATTAGCAAAATAAATATTTACTATTTATTAGGACACAATAATATACACATTAATAATAAAGGAATGTATATATTGAACTATATCGAGAAAACTAACGAGAACCATTCGAGGTTAATTGAAGTGTTTTCTGAAAAACAGCAAATATGGAATGAATATGTATTTTTAAGTTGGCAATGGTTTTTACTTATTATCATTAGTGCTATATTAATCTTTATTTTTATTAGATTTAGAAAGAAAAACAGCACTGCAAAATTATTACTCGCCGGTTTTTCCGCATGCATTTTATCCGCTTTTTTTGACACACTTGGAAATTTTTATAACTGGTATGACTATAGTTATGATTTAATTCCGGGAACGCCTAACCTCATCCCTTGGGATGCCTTGTTTATACCAGTTACAGTTATGTTTACTCTACAAATAAAACCCAACGTCAATCCAGTAGTCAAGGCAATCATATTCGCAGGTGTTATCTCATTTGTTATGCTTCCTATACTACAAATAACTCCCTATTACTATATAGAAAATTGGAATTACTTCTTCTCTTTTATAATTTCTATTTTTATTTATCTCGTTGCACATGGATTTAGCAAGCTTGATTCTTATGAGAAATTATAATGTTTTCAGTAATTATGAAAAAAAGGAGACGCTATCTACAATAACGTCTCCTTTATGTTTAATTACTATTATTACCGTTATTAGCCTGTTCGTTGGATTCTACTTTGCCTTCTTCATCCGAAACATCCTGACCATCCCATTGGCGAGCTTCAAACATGAATTCTACGTCCGCAGAGTCACCTTGGAAAACATTTTGTAAATACGCCCCATTATCACCACGATTTGGATCGTCTATAAATTCAATTTTAATTTGTAAAATGTCTACATCATTCGGATTAACTGGTAACCCAGTATATATACCATTATCTTCAGATGCCACATTTAAGCGATTCGATGCATCAATATAATCTGAATTAAGGTTTTCAAAGATTCTATCACGAGCTGCGGCTGCACCCTCGCGATCTCCTTCAATGTTACCAGAGGCAAGATAAAAATCACCTAGTCCAACGTTACTTACAATCTCTTTAGGAAACTCACCACTACTGTCACCTTCAGCTCCCACTTTTACCACTGATACGTTAAATTGATTAAGATACTCTACAACAGTGTTTTTCCCCCAAGTATCTTCGTCATCAGCACCTGCCATTCCTTCACTAGGGTTTAAATAATCTTTAAAATTGACAGTTTCAATTGAAAGTAAAACATCTTTAATTGCAAGAGTCCCATCATTTACAAGCTGAATATTACGAGTCATCGTATCACCAGGCTTTAAATTAGATATTTCAAAAGTATACGGCTGATTATTTAATTCATTTAAAGATAATTCTAATGTACCTGCAGCAACGCTTCCATTAACTTGTTCCACATCATTAAATGCCGCCCAAGTACCAACACCTACTAAAGAAATGCCTAATGCAGCGGCCATTGCTCCACCGGCTAATCGTTTTTTTATAGTCATATCCTTAACCTCCATTGTTATATAATTTTTATCTATTCAACGTCATTGCTGCGATCTTTACCAGGCATTTGTGTAGCTTCTAAAGAAAGATTTAGAGTTGCGCCTTCACCTTGGTATTTGTTTTGCACAAACAATCTAGAACCTTCATATCTAGCATCATCTTCGACAAATGTAATCTTAACTTCAAAGGTTTTAGATTCCTCTGGTAATATTGCAGCTTCTTCGTCCCCCTCAAATGTAATTCTTTGATTATTTAGTTTAGACAGTTCATCAAGTGTTATTGAATAATTTGTGCCCAGTACTTCTAACTTAAACTGAGATAAGAATTCATCTTGATTATTTACACCGTTATCTGGAAGATTTGCGTGAGTAACATCATTAAATCCTTCTACAGCTGAAGTAAGTAAAATTTCATTAATGGCCAAGGAACCACCATTTGTTAAGGTTAACGTTTTGGTTGCATAATCCCCAGGCTTTAAATTACTAAGATTAAATAAAGTATCCGTACTTGTTTGCAAATCCAAAGTCCCCGCTGCAAATGAGTTATTTACTGTCTCCACATCGTTAAATGCTGCATATGTTCCACCTGCGACTAGTGACAACCCTAGTGCTCCTGCTAAAATTCCTGTGCCCATCTTTGTTTTGAAATTCATTTTTGAATTCCTCCCTATTTTTTGTTACCCATTGGGTATGTATATTGACCCTTATAAAAGGGGATCAATCACGCTAAAAACTACTTTTCAGACTCCACTGCAACTGCTTTTGTTTTATTTTCCAATTCTTTAATGCCGCTTCGAATAGTGAAAAATGCGTATCCAATTAAAACAATTCCAGGTAGTACTAATAACAACGCTGTTCCCATTGGAGAGCTTGCAAAATTAACAACATAACCTACAAACGGAATGGTGAACCCTGTATATTTCGCCACAACATTTTCAGATAGTACGAGATTGGTATCAGCATGCTCATTGTTGTCACCTTTTGTTTGATATAGAGTTCCGCTTTCTTTTTTTACAACATCGGCAATTCTATGCGTTACCACACGATTTTCATCTTGCTTAAATGTGATTACGTCTCCTTTTTTTAAATTGGTAGTATCGTCTAGCTTTTTTACTAGAATTACTGAACCAGTTTGAAAGGTTGGTTCCATTGATCCTGATAGTACCGTTTTTAATTGGTAACCATTTATTTCTGGTTCTCCACCGGAAGCTTTAGTTGAAATAACTAACAGTGTCACACTCAGCAATGTAATAATAAGTAAAGTGGATATTACTGTGCTTATTATTTTTCTTGTTTTTTTAAACCTCAATTCTGTCACCATCCTTTACGTGTTAAAATTGCAGACTTTTAATCCCTGTTTTCTTTAAAAAACGCATTTGTTCTTCATTAAGAACACAAATAGAGTATAATTCAAATTTCCTAGATTGAAAAACCTCAAAAACAGCCATATATTCTTAATAAAGAACAATTATATCCCATTTACTCTTGATTTCTCTTTCTCACGTATGATTTTGTATTTTTTAAAGAACGTTATATTCTTATTAAAGAACAAATAAACCCTTCTACACTAGCCCTCAACCATCCAAAACACGTTTATTTTTTACCTTACATCAAAAAATTTTTAGTAAAAAAGTCTAGTAGACAGGTTTATCATTTTTTCAAATAATAGACTAGTAAACAGACCTTTAAGCTTTTTTGACATAGAGTAATAGTGCAAGACAAAAACAATCCCTTTCCAATCCCAGTTCCACAACAGTCAAGAAGGGCCATGGTTGAACATGGTCCTTTTTCATGTAAAATAAAAGCTAACATAACATGTAAAGGGGTTAATTTATGGCCATATCTAAAGGTAGTTCAAATGGAATAACAGATGTACCGGGCGTTAAAGTAGGACATGTTACGTTATACGAGCAAATAGACGAAACGAACACGATCTGTACTGGTGTAACAGCTATCCTGCCACACAGTGAAAATTTATTCATGAAGAAGACACGCGCGGCAAGTCATGTCATTAACGGATATGGCAAAACGAACGGATTAGTTCAAGTTGAGGAGCTTGGTCTGTTAGAATCGCCAATCATGCTTACAAATACATTCAGTGTTGGTGCCGTTATGCAGGGAACGCTTGATTATATGTTGAAGGAAAATGAAGAGATTGGAGATTCAACTAGCTCTATTAACCTAATAGTAGGAGAATGTAATGACAGTTATTTAAACTCTATGCGCATTCCCGCTGTTAAACCAGAACATGCTATTGAGGCGATTGAAGGAGCTACTGAACATCCAGTGGAACAAGGGGCCGTTGGGGCAGGTAAGGGAATGATGTGTTTTGGTCATAAAGGTGGCATTGGAACCGCGTCACGTATCGTTATGGTAGATGATCATTCCTATACAGTTGGTTGCCTTGTATTAAGTAATTTTGGGAAACCTTCTGATGCGTTATTTGCTGAATTAGAAAATAAAGAAGTGGATACTCCTGATGGATCCATCATGATGATCGTTGCAACGGACGCACCACTTTATGATCGTCAATTAAAGCGATTAGCCAAACGCTGTGCTGTTGGACTCGGGCGAACAGGAAGCAATATCGATAACGGAAGCGGTGATATTGCGTTAGCTTTTTCTACTGCGAATACATATAACCACAAGTCTAAGCAGGCAACAGTGTCGATTGACCATATCCGTGACGATCACCAGGTTATGAATCAACTTTTCCAAGCTGTCATTGAAACGACTGAGGAATCTGTGATTAATTCCTTAAAATATGCCGAAACAACTACTGGACGTAAAGGTCGCGTTGTTAAGAAAGCTCCACTTTAAAAAATCACGCCTAGGATTAACTCAATCCTAGGCGTGTATTCATCTTATATTTAATTGTGATCTCATTTCTTCTAATTCAATTTTAACTACTTGTATTTCATCTTTCGTTAACCTACTATTTCCATACCTAATCTTCTGATATAAATCCAAGTTGGATCCATTAATGCCGAGTCTTCTAAACCATTCTTCAATAGTTTCAGATTGTTTTCTGCCGATTCCCTTCTCAACTGCAGCTCGTTCAAAATGGAAGACTTTTCGCCTTACTTCATCATCTGGTTGTTCCGAATTCCATTTGGAAAATAGTGGCGTTTTATTAATTTCACCTTGAATGGTTTCAGATGGGACACGTTCTAATTCCTTGTCTTTTCCTTGGTTACGAAACTTCATTCGAGACAATAAAATGATAATTAGAATTAAGATAAATGCAGCAATTCCAATGGTCCACCAGTTTATCACGTCAGGAGGTGTATATTCTGTATTCATCTCTTCTTCGGTTAAAAAACGAGGAACGTCGTCATTAAGTTTCGTCTCATTATTCCCTTGAACAGCCATTCCCTCAAGCTTTTTTTGTAATGATTCGATATCAAGTCCAGTAAAGCCAACGAGTTCAAGTCCCCACCACAAACCAGAACCAATCGTTTTTGTCAAAAAGCTATATACATAAGGCACGACTGTTGTTACGATTCGATAGGTAGAAAAAACAACGACACTTCCTGCGGAAATTATCGCGAAAAAGCTAACAACAAACGGAATCGATTGTTTTACTCCAATTGATCCATCGACAACAACATGACTCAACTGATACCCACCAATCATCACAACTAGCATAATTAACGCTATCCAAACAATGTCCATATCATAAAAAAATATGACATCGAACAAAAACGCTAAGCTCATATACGTAATCAATTGCATTTGATTACGTTGATCAGGATTAGCATCATGCATAATGAACCTCCACGTCATAAATAATGCAAAAACACTTGCAGAAATGGGAGGAAAGTGACCCACATAGATTGCAATTGGAATTAGAATAAATAAACTAACAAGATAAATACTGTAGTTTGCAATATAACGGATTCCAATTGATAAAAATGTAATGGAAACAGCTACCATGAAAAGATATCCCCATAGTGGTATCGAATATTCAAAGATCTCAGTAATAGGAACGATGAAAAAATAAAATAATAATCCCTCACCGATAAGCTGATAGTATTTTATAATTGTTCTATTGGGCGTCATATACAGCCACCCTTTCACTCTTCACTTCAGTCAAACGTGCACCGTCGGTAAAGTCAGTAACGTGAAATACACCATTCCCTTGTCTCCTCAAATTATTTACATAGTGGTAACTTGAGTGATCAATATCACCAATGATGACAACAATCGATGCAGAACTGGTTTGGTTGTTGATCCGATGAAGTATGTTTGTTAATGGTAGCACTGTGCTATCTTTCTCAGTTCTAGTTAACATTTCAAATGCTGTTTTTAATTGATCATGTCCACTATCACTTTCCAAATGAAATGGAATACTCCCTACTTTTGCAGCATTAATAAATAGTTCCATAGGGTAGCCTAATTTGGTAATAGCATGGCAAATATAAGCCGCTTGAGAAATGTATTTTTCCATATTTGGACTCGCATACACATTACCCAGAGGGCTAGCTTTAGCAATATTTACAACAATCGTCCATGAAATATTACGATTACGCTCATAGATCTTTGTTTGTAACGTTTGATTTTTTGCAGATGCCTTCCAATGGATTCGGTGAAACGGATCAGAAGCAACATAATCACGTGTACCTACTGGGCTTAATAAATCCTCAAAAGGTGAAAATCGGGTGACTTGATTACCAAAGTTATTGTACGAAAGTTCCTCTATCCCTGCGACAGGGCTAAGCGTTGGATAAACCAATATTTCAGTTTGGTAAAAACTATGATAGCTTAGGATTATCTGTTCAAAATTCATAATATGTGGAAAGGAATATTCAATATCCTTTAATCTAACCACACCACGTTGTTTTGCGACCAATTCAATTGGAATTCGAGCTTCACTCTTCCCCATTAAAAGGAGTGGTACGTGGTAATGATTTTTTTGCTTCTTACTAAATCGGACAAACCGTTCACTACCTACCTTTTCATTTGTAGTAAAGCTTACATGACCATTGATGACTGGTAATATTGATTTGTTTTTTATTACAATTTCTAGTTCGATTTCTTCTCCCTCAAACATACGAATAGAACGCCTATTATTTTCTAAAATAAGCTTTTGACCAATTCTTTCATTGTAAAAATGGATAAGCACCATAAAAGTGATAACAAATCCTACAACTAGAAGAATAGCTGCCCTCCCCGCTACAATACTCACAAGCGCCATAACTACTAGAAGAAAAGGCAGTAATTCATATTCACGTCCTACCTTACTGGAGTTTCTACGCCAGTTCATTACCTTCCAGTCTCCAGCTCTACAGGTACATCAACTGTTCGAATAACTTCTTCAAGCACTTCTGATTTTGTTTTTCGAATGGAACCTTCCATGGATAAAACAATTCGATGCTCAAATACTGCTCGAACCAAACCTTTAATATCTTGAGGCGTCACATATTTTCTATCACGAAGAAAAGCCAACGCTTGACCTGCACGCATCAATGCTAGTGCTGCTCTTGAACTCACACCTAACTCAATATCAGTATGATTTCTAGTTGCACGGACTACAGCGAGCAAATAATCTTGTACTACCTCGGATACTTCTACCTCCATAACTTCTTGTTGTAACTCGACTATCTCATCTGTAGTTAAAATAGGCGTAATATGATGAATCGGATCTTGGGTTCTATTTAAATTGAGAATTTCTTTTTCTTCTTCTAATGATGGATAATCCATCGTTATTTTCATTAAAAAGCGATCAAGCTGTGCTTCAGGTAATGGAAACGTCCCGTGGTTTGACTCAATCGGGTTCTGTGTTGCAATAACTAAAAAAGGCGAAGGGATGGAAATAGTTACCCCATCAATTGTTGTTTGTTGTTCCTCCATCACTTCAAGTAAACTTGATTGCGTACGTGGAGTGGCGCGATTTATTTCGTCAGCTAACAAGATGTTTGTCTTAACAGGTCCAACGCGCATTTCAAATTCTTGCGTTTTTGGGTTAAGAAACTGAATACCTGTTACATCAGATGGCAGGACATCTGGCGTAAATTGGACCCTACTAAATTGTCCATTAATAATTTTCGCGAAACTTTTAGCTAATTTCGTTTTTCCAGATCCCGGAACACTTTCCAGCATCACGTGACCTTTACCTAGTAATGATACAAATAGCAATTCAACCACCTCATCTTGACCAACGATGACTTGGCTAATTGCTTGTTTCGCTTGATTTATTTTATCGATTGACGACATGTATGCTCCCCCTATTTTCTCTTTAATAAAAGTATAATACTCCAGTTGCTATATTTCTACTAATTTTCAAACAGTTTTAAAAAATAGGATGCCTGGCACTCCTCCAAAAAACATGGAAAAGCGCCAGGCATCTATTTTATTTTAATTTTAAATGCTTTTGGCATTGGTGCTTCAAATCGTAAAAGCTTATTTGTTTCTGGATGAATAAATGCCAATTTATTTGCATGGAGACCTAAACGACCAATTGGACTCGTTTTTGAACCATATTTCTTATCTCCAACGATTGGATGTCCCATGTCTTTCATATGAACGCGGATTTGATTTTTACGTCCCGTATCTAGGTTTACCTTTAACAGTGAAAATTTTTCGTTCGTTTTTTCCAGTTTATAGTGTGTTACCGCACGAATGCCATCACCGTTTTTAGCGCTTGAATACATCATAAGGGTCTTGCTTTCTTTTAACCAGGAAGTGATTGTTCCATTACGTTTCATTACCTGTCCTTCTACTAACGCCATATATGTCCGTTCTTTAACAAATGTTTTCCAATTATCCTGAAGTATCTTTTTTATCTTTTCATTCTTGGCAAAAACCATAACACCCGATGTATCACGGTCTAATCGATGCACAATAAATACACGATTTTTCGGGTTATCTATACGCACATAGTCCATTAGCTGATTATGGGCAGTTAATTCTTTTTCTGTATCTGATGCGATAGATAATAATCCAGCACCTTTATTGATTACAATAATATCTTTATCTTCATGAATGATGGTAAATCCTGTCATTTGACTAACTTTAGCTGCCACTTTATTCTTTAATACCTTGACTGTTTGACCAGTTCGCAGCTTAAAATTGTGCCTTGTAGTTGTATGACCGTCTACTGACACTTGTCCCCTGGTCAAGATAGATTTCACAGAATTTCGGCTGCGGTTTTCTAAGGAGGATAATAAAAATGGTAATAATTCTGTTGGTTTACTTACTGTAAAAACTTGATGATTTAAATCATGGCTACGATTCATTGTAATACGCTCCTAATCTTCATCTTTAACATCAATATCTTCCGGAATTGGTTCATTTAAATATTCCAGAATCATTTGTTTATATTTTTCTACCTGTTCAAAGTGTGTGGAAAATTGATCCTCATTAATTAAAAACTGCTCTCCATCATGAATCGCTCGAATTTTATTTTGTTGCACTAGTGTCCTAATATGCGCTTCGGGCATTGACAAATGCACTGCTGTTTCCTTAATGGTTAAGTACATTTTAGTATTCCTTTCCTTGTTTTACTCATCCTTCATTGTAGCACGAATGAATAAAAATGGACTGACTCGATGACGAGACAATCCACTTTTCAGCAAACACAAGGTAATTGCTAACGTATTTTTGCATACATACACGTATCCCTTAGCTCTTTTCCATCTACTGATAGATCCTCATTTTTCATAATACCTTCCAATGTAAATCCTAGCCTTTCTGGAATAGCACGACTTTTAAAGTTGCGAGCGTCGCATTGGATCTGGACACGATTCGCATGGAGTTCGGTGAACGTAAACTCCGTTAATCCAGCTATTGCTTCTGTCATATAGCCTTTTCCACTTAAACGCGTGTCGCCCCAATAAAAAATTTCAAACTTGCGCACATCCCAATCAATGTTATGTAAGCCTGACGATCCGACAAACTGATTGTTTTCTTTAAGAAAAACGAGCATCCTCAGCTTCTCCCTTTTCAAAAAACTTATATGCGATACACGCGTATTTATTTCAGTTTCCTCTTCTGTTTGATCCTGTTGGGCAAATCGCATCCACGGACGAAGCTCGTTAATAGATGCCCGAATCGCCTCGTGCATCGTTTTTCCATCACCTGGCATCGGCATGCGTAACCGTAGGCGTTCGGTTGTAAATTCAGTTGGGAAATCTAGTAAAATCGGATTCATAAGCGTCATATCCTTTTTTAATTTTTCTAGCTAATATAGCTAATTTGTTTGGAAAAAGCAACTATGTAATAGAATTTTTTATTTCGCTTTCGTTATTTCATCGGCGAAAAAGCTCATATCATCGGCGATATTTGGATCTTCATCGGCGAAATCCCCCACATGCAACGGTGAAAACACCGTTCAAAGTCCTCGTCCTACTACAACTGATAATAAGGTCCATTCAGTTCAACCATAGCCCGTTTGATGCACGAAAGAGTTTTTCCACCCACACCCTTCGCATCTAGATGAAAGTAAACACTAGCTAGAAATTGCTTGAAGTTCGAATGCTTGATGAAGTAAGCTTGATCCCCTGCAGTGAAACCTTGTTTGAGCTGTTCAGCCTTTTCTACTATCGTTGCACACATGCGTTCTTCATCAAAGCCTCCTACTAAAAGAGACGCAATTGGAATCGTCATCCGCTCATTTTCATTAAAATACAAGATATCCTTATCCCATACCATTTTATTAAAAATTGCATAAAACGTTTTTTCTTTCCATCTCATTGATAGATTCGGTTGTTTCACTAAGTCATCCAGTGCATCAGCTACATGGGCTATACTATGTGCCCATCCTTTTTCGACAACTAATCCCCTAACATCCTGTTCCTGTTCAACATAAACTAACAGCTTTTCTGCAATGTTTTCCAGCTCAACTACTGACAGAAAACCCTTATTTATATTCTTGTAGAGAATAAGCGCAACTAATAAAGATGAGAAAGATCGCGTAAATACGGAATCGGCTTCTCGTTCCCCGAGCTGATAAAATAAGTGCTCATCATCTAAACTAGCAAAAAGAATCTCTTTTAATTCCGTTTCCGTATAAGCATCCTGCAAAATGAAGTTACAAAACGATCCATAAATTAGTTCGTCCCGCAGTACTGGATCAATAGTTCCGATTTCACGCAGCATTGCTTTCGTTAACTCCTGCAGGTTAATAGAGGCATCCAAGTAGTATTCATTATTTTTATACGTCGTTAGCACTTCTTTTAATGTACGATTATCCATTCAATGACTCCTTTATAAATTGATTAACTGTTTGTTGAAACAACCCCTTCTCTTCTAAAAAGGGATAGTGGTTACTTTCACGAAAAATGACTAGTTTGGAATGACCGATGTTTTCATTCATTTCAACCGAATACTCAACTGGGCATTGCACATCATGCTCTCCACAAAAGATTAACACCTTAGTCTTAATTAGTACCAACTTTCGCGTCACATCAAATATCGGCAGCTCCCGATTAAAAAAATTCATACGAGCAGTTGCCATTTTTTTATGTATGGGTTGGTCGAAAAACTCCTCGTAGCGTTCAGGCTGATAGAGTGATAGCTTGGTGCGTTCAACCGATAGATTTCTTCGTTCGGAATCGGATAGGTCTGGCAGCTTTAGTGCTTCAATTAGTTCCTGCATTCTTTTATATTGACTATGATCCGGGTTATAGATGCAATCCGTGGAAAAAGTAAAGTACTCGCGCGCAGCGGCACCAACAACGATTAATGATGCAAGACTTTCCGAAAAATATATACCATAGATAATTCCTAACATACCGCCAGTAGAATGTCCCGCAAATATCCATTGACTCAATCCTAGGGATTCACGTATTGCTTCTAAATCCAAGACCGCCTCTAACATACTAAGTTGATAGGGTTCTACCGCAGCTTCAGAATTACCTGCCTCACGCAGGTTAACTAGATACACTTTATGATTATCTGTGAACGAATCTGCAAAATAATCTCCTGTCTCATTGAACTCAGAGTATAAATGCGTCACACAAAGTGGGGTGCCGCTACCCTTAGTAAAAACTTCAAATGTACCACGACTAGTATGTATTTGCTCTCTTTTCCAATTAATCATTCGCATCCCCCTTTTATCATCACTATTTTACTATTATTCTTACAATTTAGCCAAAAAAAGAAGAGCATAGATTGCTATGCTCCACTAAAGTTCTGTAGTACTTTTTCAAAATACAATACACCATTTACTAAACTTCGCTCATCAAAATTAAATGTCGGTGTATGAAGTCCACTCGTGTATCCTAACTTTTCGTTTCGCACACCAAGAAAAGCAAAATTAGTCGTTGCAACTTGGCTATAAAATGAAAAGTCTTCTCCAAATAAATACGGTTTTTCTTTGATAATAACGTCAAGTCCTGTTTCTTTTGCACACGTAGTGACAATCGGTAAAAGTGATGGATCATTTATAACTGGCGGATACCCTTCAGCAAACTCCACTCGAGAATTTGTATTAAATAGTAAATCACTGCTTCGTACAATTTGTTCTAGCTTTTCTTTAACAATTGCAAGATCGCCCATATTATATGTTCGAATTGTTCCTTCAAGATACCCAGCCGAGGCGACGGTGTTAATAGCTTCCCCAGCATTCATCTTTCCAATATGAATAATGTTTTGATTCAAGCCACTTAAATAAAAATTTTGAAGCTGTTGAATTTGTGTAACTGTATGATTAAGCGAACCAAGAGCACTTGCTCCTGTCTCTTTATTCGCAACGTGTGCGGAGGCCCCTTCTATATAAACTCGGTATTCTGTGGCACTTGCAGTTAAAGGTCCGTCCTTCGTCAAGAAAGCTCCTTCTTGATTATCAGGCATGAGATGTAATCCAAATATAGCTGTTGGATCATATTCCTGAAAAGGAAATGCCTGAACTAAATGATTGGCACCACCATTCGATTCTTCGGACGGCTGAAAGATTAATAAGACGTTGTGCGGGAGCTTTTTTTCGTCCTGCATTTTTTTACACCGTTCTGCAAAAGCAAGTAATATTGCTGTATGTCCATCATGTCCACAAGCATGCATCACACCGTTGTGTTCCGATTTAAACGAAATTTCATTTTTCTCCTCAATTGGCAGTCCGTCGATATCTGCTCGAAAACCAATTGTTGTATCTGAATTACCTTCTAGATAAACCACGGTTGCTGTTTCAAGTGGCGATTGATAGTCAATACCCAGTTGCTCTAACGTTTTTCGGATATAAGCGGTTGTTTTAAACTCCTGAAAGCCAAGTTCAGGAATTTTGTGAAGGTTTCTTCGATGCTTTTGTACCGTATCCAATAAACCCATATCTATCTCCTCAATTCTACGTCCAGTTTACCATTTATGTTTCGTTGCAAGGTAATAGGAATTTTGCCGGACACAGTATCCCTTATTTTACTAAAACAAAGACAATTTGATGGTTTTGCAGACACAGGATTCGTTATTTGCTGCTATATAGTGTGTTTCACGTTGATTTTTGTGAAATAAGGTATCTGGTGTCCGCTTCGGCCATCAAATTGGCATATTTTAAGCAAATAAGGTACTGTGTGTCCTCAAAAAATTGATGGCCGTTTATTTCATACCATATCTTGGATCAACTAGTCTAAAGGGGTCCATTCCAGACCCCTTATCCAAACTCTATTGATTCAACTTTCGCAACGCCTGTACGATTTCGCGTTTGCCACTTTGTACTTCACTCGCCTGCTTAATAACCCGTGCTGGCACACCAGCTACTACAGCTCCGGCTGGAACATCTTCTGTCACTATACTGCCAGCTGCAACGACTGCACCTTTTCCAACGATAACTCCTTCTAGTATAACAGCGTTAGCACCGATCAAAACGTCGTCCTCAATAATTACTGGCGTTGCACTTGCAGGCTCAATTACACCAGCTAAAACTGCACCTGCTCCAACGTGCACGTTGTTGCCAGTTGTCGCTCTACCACCAAGGACCGCGTTCATATCGATCATGGTTCCTTCTCCAACAACAGCGCCGATATTAATAACAGCGCCCATCATGATTACGGCATTTTTCTTAATAACAGCATGCTCTCGAATATATGCGCCAGGCTCAATACGGGCATTGATTTCAGTAGCATCCAGCAAAGGAATAGCACTGTTTCGACGATCCTGCTCAATTACGTGATCTTCCAACTTTTTCGCATGTTCTTCATAAAATGGCTTCCAGTCGGCTAAATCTGCAAAGATAGTATACGAACCTTCTGAACCGTAAACTTTAAAACTCCCTGGAAAATCTTCTTTTTTAAATCCTGCGTTCAGGTAAATTTTAAGTGGGGTTTTCTTTTCTGAATCACTAATGTATTGGATAATTTCTTCTGAAGTAAATTCTCTCATTTGTCTATTCCTCCTAAGTTTGAATATGTATAATAACCATTTGCTTTACTTACTAACTTTTCAGCGACATCTAACGCCCCATTAGCAAAAATATCTTTTGATTGTGCTTTATGTTGAATGGAAATGACCTCATCAAAACCGGCATAGAGAACTTCATGTTCCCCAACAATCGTTCCACCGCGAACCGAATGGATACCAATTTCTTCTTTACTTCTCTTTGTATCCGTTTTGTGTCGATTATAAACTGCTTCCCCGTCTTCACGAGTTTCCTTTATGGCATCATAAAGCTTCACTAATGTACCACTTGGTGCATCAACTTTTTTGTTGTGATGCTTCTCGGTCAATTCGATATCGAAAGAAGAAAGAAGCGGGGTCGCATATTCAATAATTTGCTGTAAGATATGTACCCCGTAGCTCATATTTGCACTGAAAAATATCGGCGCATAATCTGCCTTTTCTTTCATCATATTAACTAGCACATCTTTTTCTCCTGTTGTTGCAACAACCATTGGTATAGTAACACTTGATTCCAGTAACTTTTTCGTAAGTTCAGGATGGGAAAAATCAATGATTGCGTCAACATCCGGGACATAATAAAAATCAGTAAATACAGGGTATGGAATGTTTTCTTTTTCTGTTTTCAAAACCACCCCTGCAATTTCATGTCCTCGTTCTTCTGCTAGTCTAGCAACTCGTTTATTCATTGCTCCGTATCCTACAAGAAGTAATTCCATGTTATTCTCCTAACTTTAGTGAATCATATACGTGAATGAGTTTCTGTTGTTCTGCCTCATCTAGTGCAACTAATGGTAGACGCAGTTCGTAATTACCGAAACCAGCGTGTGCTGTCAATGCCTTAATCGGAATCGGATTTACATCCACACCAAGTGCTGAGACAAGTGGGTATATTTTATAATGTAGTTCCCTTGCTTCCTCCATATTTTCAAGTGAACGCTCATATAGTTCTTGGTACGCTTTTGGCAATACATTCGCAGCAACGGAAATTAATCCGTCCCCACCTAACGATAAGAATGGCAAAAACGTATCATCGTTACCGCTATAGCAAGCAAAAGATTCATCTGTTAACAGCTTTACCTGTGAAAAGTAATTAAAATCACTCGTTGCGTCTTTCAAACCAACAATATTCTTATGTTTGCTTAATGTCTGAACTGTTTCTGGCGCAATTGTCATGTTCGTTCTAGACGGTACATTATACAGAATAGCGGGAATATCTACTGCATCAACTATCTTAGTAAAGTGATGGATTAATCCTTTCTGACTCGTTTTATTGTAATAAGGTGTAATCAACATAATTCCATCTACTCCAGCATCCTTAGCATCTAATGATGCCTGAATAGAACCTTCTGTTGAGTTGGAACCGGTACCCGCAATAACAGGAACCCTTCCAGCAGCTGTTTCGACAGCAATTTCAAGTAACCATTTTTTCTCGTCGCGTGATAGCGTAGAGCCTTCTCCTGTTGTTCCGTTAATGACAAGGCACTGGATGTTATTTTCAATCAAATTTTCTACATGTCGCTTGAAGCTATCAAAATCTACTACGTTGCCACGGAACGGTGTTGTTACTGCTACCCCAACACCCGTAAATAAATGTGCCATATTATCCCTCTTTCGTTTCGATTAGTTGTTGTAAAATCTGTACAGCATTAAGCGCTGCACCCTTCAATAAATTATCACTGGTCACCCATATGTGATAAGTATTAGAAAGACTATCATCCTTTCGAATGCGTCCGACAAAAATTTCTTCTTTGCCTGCCGCAGTTAATTGCATTGGGTACACATTATTTTGTGGGTCATCCTGTAACACAGTATGCTCACTTTCATCAAATAATTTCTGTAATTCTGCGACGGTTGGAGAGCTGTTTAATGTAACATTCATCGCTACTGCATGACTATTTTCAACTGGCACGCGTACACAAGTAGCTGTAACATTTAAATCGCTTCTGCCTAGAATTTTTTTCGTCTCCTCAATCATTTTCGTTTCTTCTTTTGTATAGCCATCATCACCGAAGACATCGATGTGTGGAAGTGCATTGTTGTAGATTGCATGCGGATAATTCACTGGCTCTTCACCATTCTCGCCACGCTTTAAATCCTCAATACCTTTTACACCTGAACCCGAGACGGCCTGGTATGTTGAATAACTTACCCGCGACACGCCGTATGCATCATCCAAAACCTTCAATGGAACGACGGACTGAATGGTTGAGCAATTTGGATTTGCAATGATTTTTCGATTCAATGTCGGTCGATTTACCTCAGGGACGACAAGGTCAATCGAAGGATTCATGCGAAACGCACTTGAGTTATCGATGACAATTGCTCCATTTTGTTCAAACAATGGAGAGAACGTTTTACTGGTACCTCCTCCAGCAGACATTAGAACATAATCAAAGTTTCCTTTTGTCTCCTCTTCTATTAACTCTTTAACCACATATGTTTTATTTTTAAAAGAAACTTCCGTGCCAGCAGATCGTTTGGATGAAAAAAGAACCAACTCATCAAATGGAATTTCTTTTTTCTCTAGTAACTCAACCATTTTACGACCGACTAGCCCTGTAGCCCCTACTACAGCAATTTTAACCATGTTAAAACCTCCAATATTAGAGTTCAAAGCACGCGCATAAAACATGTGCCGCTTTTTCCCCGTTTTTCGCATCTACTACATAAGATATGCTGATTTCCGATGTTGTGACCTGATAGAAGGAGATATCCGCTTCGATCAATGTTCGAAACACTTTAGAAGCAACCCCTGTCATATCACGCATTCCAGATCCAATTACGGAGACCTTTACGAAACGATTTTCGATTTTATAATACAGCTCAGGATAACTTTGTTTAAGTCTAGAAAAAATACGTTGTATCTGTTGCTCTTCGGTATCCTTCATTGTAAACGAAAGCTGGATTCCTTCGTTGTTCGTTATTTGTGAAATCATATCCACATTGATTTCTTCTTGCTCCAAATTTAAGAATGCTTCATCCAATAATTTCGTATCGTATTGTGGATAGTTCAATGTGACGTGAATCATATCTTTATCTAACGCGACCCCTGTAACTGCTTTTTTCTCTAGCATTTCAACCTTCGACATTACCCATGTTCCTTTCTCATCGGACAGTGATTTTCCTAAATAAATTGGGATATCATAGTTTTTCGCAATTTCAACACTTCTTGAAGCAAGTACCCCTGCACCAAGTGCACTCATTTCCATCATTTCTTCGTACGAAACGGCTTCAAGACGTTTTGCTTGCGGATATACCCTAGGATCAGTACTGTAAACTCCCGCTACATCGGTATAAATTTCGCACGGGCATTTGTGTGCTGCTGCAAGCGCTACTGCTGTCGTATCAGACCCACCACGACCAAGCGTTGTAATTTCATTATCTGTATTGAAGCCTTGAAAACCAGCCACTATTAATACATTGTATGTATCAAAAAGCTGCTCAAACAATGTTGTATTAATCTTGGAAATTTTACTTTTTAAATGATGACCAATTGTTTCGATTCCTGCTTGGTATCCCGTAAGCGGCTTAGATTTAACGCCTAAGTCATTTAAGATAATCGACAAGTAGGAAATTGTTTGTTGTTCTCCTGTGGTTAAAAGAACGGCCAAGTCTTGTTCATTTGGAGAATGTGTAATGGAATGAACAGATTTCATTAACTCGTCTGTTGTTTTGCCCATCGCGCTTACAACGACAACTAGCTGTTCGCCATTTCCAACTCGTTCTTTCAGGTAATTAGCGATGTCTTTTATTTTATCTAAACTACTGACACTTGTTCCGCCAAATTTAAGTATACTTCGTTTCATAAGCTGCCTTCTTTCTGGTGAAAAAATTGAATAGTGCAGACCACTTTGTAAAGGAAAATTTAATTTCATAAAATGAAGCTATGAAACCGCAGTGGAAATACACTCCGCTTTCCGCGGGTGGCTGATGAGCCTCCTCGTGCTATCGCACTGCGGGGTCTCACCGATGCCTCTCCTCCCGCAGGAGTCTTCGTGTATTTCCACTGCTCTCAGCACCTGTCAGTATTTAATTCTCATACAAATGCAACACTCTAGACAATTAAACAAAAAAACAAGCCGGGATATGCCGACTTGTTTATGGTTTGTCTTATATACAAGTGGAAGCACTCCATTATTACAACGAATAATGACAGACTGCATATTATTCATATACAATCCAACGTAGTCCTGTCTGCAACTAGACTTCGTTTCGGCAAATTTCCCTTTCACTTACTACACCCTTGCAGTGGCAATACGTAATAAGCTACTGATGATTTTTGCACCTCATCCATAACTATTCAATTTTATAAAAGTTGTATTTGATTATACGAGAGTTTTTAAGAGTTGTAAACCCCGAAATTTTCGAATATTAACCCTTGACGAATAAAATGCAACTTAGTATGATAAATTTAATTTCATATCGAGACCTTATCAGATCGGTGAGGTAGAGGAGCAGGTAATAGGAGTAATCCATAAGAGGATGACAACGATGATTATGGACGAAAGGATTACTTGCCGAAGTGTAATAAGCGTCCATCTTATTACTGCTGGGCTGTTACCTGAAGAAGGAACAGACTGTCATGCATACTATAATGCATGGGGAACTACTGATCGAAATGGAGGATAACGTATTGTCAAACAATGATAGGTTATTTTCTGTCATTGTTTTTTTGTACCCAAAAATCTTCCGCTTACCATAGAAAGGATAGATAACATGCAACTACATGGAACAAGTCGTATCAATGATCAAGGACATCTGGAGATTGGTGGAATAGACACGGTAACACTCGCTGAAAATTACGGGACAGCCCTGTACGTTTACGATGTAGCCCTTATACGGAAAATGGCACGAGATTTTAATTCGGCTTTTGTAGAATCAGGTATCGACGGAACGGTTGCCTATGCAAGTAAGGCATTTTCCTGTATCGGCATTTATCAGCTTATGCTTGAGGAAGGCTTAACGATCGATGTTGTTTCCGGTGGTGAGTTGTACACAGCACTTGCAGCTGATATTCCAGCAGAAAATATCCATTTCCATGGTAATAATAAAAGTCGGGCAGAAATTGAAATGGCAGTAAAAGAAGGTGTTGGTTGCTTCGTTGTCGATAATTTCCTTGAGATTGAATTACTGAAAGAGGCAACCGAAAAGTTTGATAAAAAAATATCTATTTTACTACGTTTGACGCCTGGAGTAGAAGCACATACGCACAAATATATAGCTACCGGCGGCGAGGACTCGAAGTTTGGGTTTGATATTGCTAATGAAACTGCTTTAAAAGCAATTGATACTGTCCTCAATGAAGATTGTTTTGAGGTTCTTGGCTTCCATTGTCATATCGGATCGCAAATTTTTGAAGCAAATGCCTTTGTAGCTGCTGCTGAAAAAATCTTTGCATTTTGTACAACCACACAGAAGACATTGAACTATTTCCCACGTGTTCTCAACTTAGGTGGTGGCTTCGGTATACATTACACGGAAGGCGATGATCCGAAAACACCTAGCGAATATATTTCAACTATGTGTGAGGCTATTAAACAGGAAGCGAATCGAATTTCCATGCCTGTACCTGAAGTGTGGATTGAACCGGGACGTTCATTAGTTGGAAATGCTGGAACGACGCTATATTCAGTCGGATCACAGAAGGAAATTCCTGAGGTTAGAAATTACTTAGCGGTTGACGGTGGTATGACAGACAACCTTAGACCTGCTCTATATGATGCGAAATATGAAGGTATATTAGCGAATAGAGCAAACGAAGCTCGCGATGAACTTTATTCCATTGCGGGAAAATGCTGTGAAAGTGGCGACATGCTTATATGGGACTTGCCACTACCTGAGGCGAATGAAGGAGATATTCTAGCCGTGTTTAGTACAGGAGCTTATGGATATTCAATGGCTAACAATTATAACCGAATCCCAAGACCCGCTGTCGTTTTTGTAGAAAATGGCGAAGCTCAACTCGTAGTAAAAAGGGAGACTTATGAAGATTTGATTCAGCTTGACCAGCGATTAAAGTAACCTTCAACATTTACGTTTTATAGAATAGACTAAGAAAAATAAAAACAGGGAGATTTTCAAGTGAAATACAAGTCAAATAGACTTTCAAACATACCTCCATATAAATTTGCCGAAGTACAGAAAATGAAACAAAAGGCTTTGCAGGCAGGTGTAGACGTGATTGATTTAGGTGTCGGTGATCCTGATCTACCAACACCTAAGCATATTGTTGACAAACTCGTTGAGGAAGTACAAAATCCTGCCAATTTAAAATACCCTAACTTTAACGGATGCTCTGAGTTTAGGGAAGCAGTAGCTACCTATTATAAAAAAACATATGATGTGAAACTCGACCCAGAGACTGAAGTTCTAGCCTTGATAGGTTCAAAAGAAGGGATCGGTCATTTACTTCCATCTGTTATCGATAAGGGGGATTATGTGTTAGGACCAGATCCAGGGTATCCCGTTTATCGACTAACCACACTTCTAGCGGATGGAAATTATTATTCTATGCCCGTTCACGCGGAAAACGGTTTTAAACCAAATTTTGAGGAAATCCCAAAAGAGATTCTATCTCAAGCAAAAGTACTGTTTTTAAACTATCCAAGCAACCCAACTGGCGCTACAGTAGATATTGATTTTTATGAAAAAGCAGTGGCTTTTGCAAAACAGCATGACATTTTAATCGTCACCGATTCAGCTTACAACATGGTTACCTATAACGGGTATCAAGCACCTAGCATCATGCAGATAGATGGAGCAAAGGAGTTGACTGTTGAATTCGGGTCCTTGTCAAAATCGTATAGCATGACAGGCTGGCGTGTTGGATATGTTGTTGGAAACAAAGACGTCATCCGTTCCTTAGCCATTTACAAAAGTAATGTCGACACCGGGGTATTTACACCAATTCAGAAGGCAGCTGCCCATGCGTTGATGAGCGACCAAAGCTCTGTGAGTGAGTATAATCGTGTTTACGAAAAACGGATGCATGCGTTAGTTGATGCTCTACAATCGATCGGAATTGACGCCAAACCAATCCAAGCCGGATTCTTTATCTGGGCGCCTGTTCCTGATGGATATACATCGGAAGGGTTTGTGGCAACTGTTTTAGAGAAATCAGGCGTTATTTTCACTCCTGGCGATATATTTGGACCAGGTGGCGAAGGATATTTCCGGGTTTCGCTTTCTGTTCCGAATGAGCGGATTTATGAGGCAGTTGAGCGGATTCGTGAGAATTTAGCTTTTGATTAATAACAAACAAGAACCAGCACCGTTGCGGTGCTGGTTCTTGTTTGTTATTAATTTAAGTGGATTCGCCAGTATTTTAAATAAGTTGGCTTGTATTTTAAGCATTCGGTCAGTATTTGGAGTAATTCAGCTTGTATTTTCGTAATCTGGCCAGTATTCCCATTATCTTGCTTGTATTTGGAATCATGTACATTTGTTCTTAATAAGTTGAGCTATCTCCGAAATGGTTTTGGCTTCGGTATCAATGAATTCTTCAAAAATGCTGTCATTAAATGCTTCCGCACACTTACTTGTCTGTTGAAAACACCAATTCCCTACCGTTTCTCCCCGCTCTATTAATCTATTATGTATGGTTTGCTCATCTGCCAACAAGCAGAAATGGTAGGTTTTATTGATTTGTTTAAATCCATCATAAATGAACCGGAAATAGTCTTTGTTGTAGATTGTCATTGGGACAATTAATGTCCTGTTATACTTCTCAGTGAGTTCTTCAGCAACATGAACTGTCAATTTCGGCCATAATTCTAAATCCTGAAAGTCACCAGTATCTTCTTTAGTTTCCATTATTTCTGGAGTTACTATATTCCGAAGCATAAATCCAACTAGCTCAGGGTCAAAAATCATACTGTTTTCCATCGTTTTTTGTAAAGCTTCAGCTACGCTTGTCTTTCCCACACCAAAAGCACCGTTAATCATGATGATCATTCTTTATTTACACTTCCTTCTTCAACACTACTTCTCCCCACATGATTTCACCCGTTTTATGAAAACCGAGTTGTTCGTATAATCCAATTGCATGGACGTTTTCCGGCTCCGCGCTAGTATAGAAATCCATGTTTCCATGCTTAACACTTATAAAATCTAACAGCTTAATCATTGCAGCTTTGCCGTATCCTTTATGTTGGTGCTTTTTATCAACCATAAGCCTGCAAACTTCCATGCGATTTGTGTCAGGATCTTTCCCATACATCAAAAATCCAACCATGACATCGCCGTCATAAAGTGAAACTCCATTCAGTGGGGGTTTTCGCTCTTCCCCACTGAATGGTAGTTGAACCAATCGGGCTTGTACGGGCAGTTTTATCCCCCACATAAAATTCCTAGTTTCCATTTTATTTATGAAGTGGGGGTATTACTGCCCGTCAAACTGCGATATATCCCATAGGGGTACATTCCGCCTTCATAGATGGACTGAAGCAGCGAATACGAATTTTCCGCTACAAATTCCTTTTGATTTTCGTTTACACTCAATTGAATGCATGCTTTCCAATTATTTTTGTTAATTTCTATCAGGTTCAGATTCATAAGGATTCACTCCTTCTAGCCATTCTAGCCCTCAATTGTCTTCCGAAAACCATAAAAACTCCTAAATCCTAGTTTTTCATAAAACTCTTTCGACGTGCTCAACCCTAACAGTTCCATTCGCGTTTTTGGATAAAGGTTATGCACGTATTCTAAAAGCTTTTTACCCATTCCACATCCACGCAATTCCTTCCCTATAATAACTTCACAAATGTAGGTCGTAATTTGTTTATCGGTAAATCCTCTAACGTATCCTGCTACTATTCCATCGACTGTTGCTACATAAGAAATAGTTGAATTCTCCATTGCTTCTTTTGTTTCCTCTGCACGCTCAACTAATGTGTTCCAACCTTCGTTTGCGTTCAATTCGTTTATGGCCGGAAAATCTTCAGTAGCGTATTCTCGAACGGTCACATCTTTTCCATTTTCTAATCTAAAATTCACCCTAAACTCTCCTTGTATGCCTCAATTACCTTGCTATCTGGCGGGCTAATGTTCCATGGCAGATCATCAATTGCAAAAAATTCCAATGCTTGTACTTCTTCTTGATCAACTGCTAATTCACCTTGATATTCCTGACAAATATACGCAGATATGACATTATACGCTTCGTCTCCATGTGGATATTTGTAGTAAAAATCTTCACCTGAAAATACGTTGAAGAAAGTTAATTCCAGAGCGGTCAATCCGGTTTCTTCCTTTAGTTCTCTTTTCGCCACATCCTCTAGCTTTTCACCTGGCTCCATCGAACCACCTGGCAACCCCCAGCGGTTGTTATCTTTTCTTAGTTGCAATAGTAAATTATTATTTTCGTCTACTAACAAAACACTTGATCCAGCGATGATGATCGGTCTAGATCCTACTTGCTTTCTTAAGTCCATCACGTATCCCATTCTTGCCCAACTCCTCAATATAGCTTTCTACTTCCCGACTGTTTTTCAGAATGATCTCACGACCATTATATTTCTCAATCATTTTCAGTATGTGCTTTCGATCATCTTCAAACATACGATTCCATTTAAACATTCGCCAAAATATTTTTAACGAAGGAACATAGTTTGCCTTCTCACGCCCGAGCTTCTGCAAGATAAATCGGCGAATGATTCGATACCGTCTCACAGAAAATTTCGTATCGAGCAATATGACCACATCTGCCTGTTGCATACTAGGTATTACCCAATCAAAACTATGAACCCCTTCAACTATCCAAGCATCGGTACGCAAAATCTCTGCAAAGTACGCATCTCTTTCTTCAGAAGTTCGCTTCACATCATGTAAAGATCCGTGTAATCGCCTTTTATAAACGATATTATCTATCTCATAATGATTAATTCCTAGCTGTTTTGCTAGTCTCCTAGCAAAAGTCGTTTTTCCGCTTCCAACCGACCCAATGATATGTATTTTTTTCAGTTCCATTCGATCAAAACTCCACGTTGAATGGGTGTTTTGACTCGTCTAAACAATTCTCAATTCGTTGACGGAAATTTTTCCAAGTAACCATTTCCAGAGCCTTTTCCAGTGGAAAATAATTAACTTCCAGACTTTCATTACTAGTAGTAGGGTTCCCACCAATTGGTTTGGCCAAAAATAATGTATTGCAAATACTCCTAGAAACGTTTTGATAGATTCCACAAAACTTGATAATCTCTACATCAATTCCCGTTTCTTCTTTTGTTTCGCGGATTGCAGCGTCTTTTAGTGATTCGCCTTCTTCCACTTGCCCACCAGGCATTTCCCAGCCCCTTCGTGGACCTTTTATCAATAAAAGCTCTTTATTGTCATTCAAAACAATAGTAGCCGCAGATACAATATGCTTTGGGACAGCCATTATGGATTCCTCTTTTCTTTTATTTTGCTTTTAGCCATTTCAGATAATCATAATCGCGCGGTAAACCAAGTAAAACGCGCAATAGTAAAATAGAATCGTGCAACATCATCGCAATGTCGCGCAACATTCGGGATATTGCGCGATTTCTTGTTTTCATTGCACGATTGTCTAGCAAGATCGCACGAAAATCGTACAAGTTCGCGCGATTGAAAATACTACAAAAATAGATTGAACTAAAAATACCAAAAACTTAGATTCAATAAAATTTCATATGATTCTTTTCTTCTTTATAGTAATCTAGCCGATCTTGAAGTGTACCAGTATGAAATTCAAACTTATGTCCATCTGGATCGGTAAAATAGATTGATCGCTTATCACGACTATCTCGTTTTCTTCCATCAAGAATAGTAACTCCTAGCTTTTCCAGGTGTGCACACGCTTCGTCGAAATCATTTTCGTCAACACTAAAAGCAGTATGTGTATAGGATTCCTTAATCTCGTTTCGCGGAATGTTCGCCTCTACATTAAGTGCAAGCCATAATCCGTTCAAATCAAAATAAGCTGTGGTATTACCTTTCACTAGAAGTTTTGCATCAAATACATTTTGATAAAATTCAATGGACTTTTCTAGATCCGAAACAGAAAATAATAGATGATTAATTCCATTGATCTTCAAAAAAACACCTCATTCACTTAGCCAAATAATCTTTCGCTAATAAGTAACCGTTGACGGTAAATAGTTGGGTAATCACTTTATCTTTAATCATCCCATCTATGCCATCGAAATCGAAAAGTTTAACACTCCACTCTTGGTGCAACCAACTCCACCTTCATCCGATCTGGATCCTCAAAATATACAGCATAATAATCTTCTCCACCTGCATACGGGTGTTTATCAGCATATAAAATTGTTGCGCCGTTTTCTTGCAATCTAGCGGTCACCTTATCTACATGCTCACGTGATTCCGCGTGAAATGCCAGATGATTCAGTCCTACTCTCTTTCGATGGTAGGGAATATCTAGAAATCGTTCGTCCGTTTGCACAAATACGATGTATGTATCACCTAACTTGAAACTTCGACCCGCTTCCCACTCTTGGTAAAGCTCATAACCGAGATCTTCTAGAAACCAGCTCCAAAATTCAATCGATCGTTTCAGGTGTGATACATATAACTCCACATGATGAATTAACCCCTTCGTCATGATTCGCCTCCAGTATTACCTAAATATTCTGTAGTGAGTTCTTCCTCATCAACACCTTTTTCGGTAAGCATGACACGATATGCCTTCGCATTCGGTCTTGAGCTAACTGCCTTCTTTACCTGCCCATCAACAAAGTGAATCGCTACTCCATTGTCTGCAGCAATCCCGTTCTGTAGTACACGATTTGTGATTGCTGAATGAAAGGCAGTTCTCTTCTCTTCGCCTTCATCATAATGCACACAGTTGCTGCCATTTACAAACCCAAGACAGGTTATCTGTTCCAGTTCATCCCCGTAAGAATCGGTAAGCCCTTCCTCAAACCAGCACAAAGAACCGGCACTAATTCCAGCGAGGATCGTACCGTTTTCCCAAGCTTTTTTCAAGATACAGTCTAAGCCCCATTCCTTCCATAAAACGAGTAAATTTTTCGTATTTCCACCACCAACATAGATAATGTCTTGGTCCATGATGAAATCCTCTATTTTTCTAGTAGATGGCTTGAATAATGACAGATGAGAGGGCTTACATTTTTGTTTTTGAAAAAAATGATAAAATTTCTCGATATAGTTTTCCGCATCGCCACTAGCGGTTCCAAGAAAGCAAATTTTCGGTTCAGGTTTTCCAGTTTGCTCCAATATATATAAATCAAGCAGGGGATTATCCGGCTCCATCGAAAATCCCCCGCCACCTAATGCAATAATTTGTTTCATTATTTTTCTCTTTCGCGCAGTACGTTTAGATTGCTTTTGAAAAAGTGTCCTGAATTCCAATCCTTGTATTTGCTCGGAATTTCTATCGCTTCAATCTCCTGGTCACTCTTCGCAAGTTCACTAATATCTTGCATATAATCAATTATTGGTCCGAATTCTTCCTTCGTTGCAACTGGTCCATGCCCTGGAATAACTGTTTTAATGTCTAACTCATCGATTTTTTTCAAATTAGCTGACCATTGCTCTAAGTTTGTTTCGTTAAAGAAGATTGGATGAGCGTCGACAAATAATAAATCACTTAGGAACGCAATTTTTTCCTCGGGTAAATATAGGATTGCATCACAAAGTGTATGACCGCCACCGTACGTAAGGACATTTATTGTGCGATCTTTTCCATGAATCGTAAATTCATCTTGAAATGTGTATGTTGGTAAAACCAATTCAAGGTTAGGTCGTGAAAGTACAATTTCTTTATGAAAATCTATTTCTGCCAGTAAATCAGCATCCTTCGATTGTTCATATTGTTGCTGTAATTCTTCTATTTGTTTTTCCAATTCTGGAATAGCATTTCTATCCGCTTCCATTTTTGAAGGGAAGATTTCCATCATTTTGCCACGTGTTTTTTGACTAGAAATAATCTTGCTTTCTGGGAAGGATTGATTTCCATGGATATGGTCGCCGTGCCAATGGCTATTAATTACCCATGAAACGGGCTTACCAGTAAGTTCCTCAGCCACTTCCTTCAACGCTGCACCTGACTGCTGTGTGTTCAATGTATCAAATACAACTGTTTGATCACCTAAATCGATTATTCCAGCATTTGCAAACGCGCCACCACTTTTCTTTTCAATCGTAGCAAATACACCTTCTGAAATTTTTTCTACACGAAAATATTTGTTTTCCATCGTATGTACCTCTTTCTATTAAAAATTTATCCAACTACTACTATGATACTTCAAAAGTTCAGATTTTCTCAAGCCTGTTACCTCTACCATACTGTGGTGATTGCAGCCCGAGTTTTTACTGAAATCGCCCGAGTTATTCTTATTTCACATGAATTTCGATACCGCTCCATAGTTGCGCATCTGCCAATAACTATTACATTCCAACTTTTATATCTGCTAGTTTATCCAATGGAACTCCAGCTTCAATATAGCTTCGGACTAAAACCCAGTCCCCATCTTCCTTCTGCTTAAAGGTGTCAAAAAATAGATTCGCAGTTTTCATCATTTCTCCGTTGACGGATAACGTTGCCGATAAAACTGCTACCATCTCGTCGTCTTTCACTGGGATGAACCCGATATCTTTTAAGTGCCACTCTGCATCTTTATCGCTAAAATAATCAAACGCTTGCCTCCAGCCTTCCATCGATTCTTCATAACCAAAATCTACTATTTCCCCATCGCGTATTTCTCTAGCTGCATAATCCTTTGACATAAAACGATCCAATCCCTCTGCTGAAAAACTTTTCCATGCATGTTTAAATTCTTCGTACGAATTTGTAAAGCTCATCCAAATTTCCTCCTATTGATAAGGCTACATCAACTTTCGATGTAGCCCTCATCCTTATTTTTGTGCTACGAAATTATCCTTTTTTGCAACTAAATAAACTGCCGCAATGACTAACAGTATCCCCGCTAACCAAAATACATATCTGACACCAAATAGGTCTGCAATAACCCCCATCATTAATGATGAAAGCCCGAACGTTAATGCGACTAATGCTCCTTGTGCACCATAAATTTTCGGTAATTCCTCTGAAGTCGCTGTTTTTTGTAGATACGTTTCATACGTGATCGATTTTACTTGTTCCACCATGCCGATAAATACCGAAAGTACTAATGCAATCCAGGCTATGGAATTAAAGCCAAATACAAGCGTAATTACACTAACGCCAAACGACGAAGTTATCATTATTTTTTTCAAGTGGCGTTCTACAGCAAGTGAAAACTTCGAACAGAAAACACCACCTATAACGAGTCCAACGAAAAACGTAGCGTTCATATAGCCCCACCATGCTTCTGATTTGTGCAGGACCTCAGTCACGAAAACATACACAATTGCTGCAATCCACACGACATTGGCTACTATTTCAATGAAGATCACAACATGTATTGTTCGGAACATTGGTTGGTTCCAAATAATCTTCCAGCCTTCTTTTAAAAGCCTTGTTACCCTTTCTTTTTCTTTAACCTGAAAAGGCGTTTTATCTTTTATCTGAAACATCATCAATGAAGAGAGAACAAATAAAGCAAACGTTATCCATATGACCTGTGTCCCACCAATCCAGGCAACAAGTAAGCCACCCAGTGCCCAACCACCGAGCTGAATCGATTGATCTACAACGGAAATAAAGCTGTTTGCCTGCACAATTTCCTCTTCTTCTACAATTCTTGGCAACATTGCCCGAGTGGCAGGTGCAGCCCATCCATCTAAAAAGGCAATGATCGCAATAAAGCTAATTAATATCCAAATAGAAGGTGTAGCCTGTAGACTTATCCAGACTGCAAGCCCTAGCAATAAACATGTCTTACCGATCTGAGAGCCTACCAAAAGCACTTTCAGTCGATATTTATTGAACAAAATTGGAGAAACAAAACCTCCTAAAAATCGACCAAACGTGTTCACAAAAGGCAACAACGCCAAATAAAACACTGATTCAGAAAGCAAATACAAAATTGCAACTAAGCCAACAACATATAAAACGTCACCGAAATTTGCAGACGCCTGACCCATCCATAAATAACGAAAGGAACGATTTTTCATTTTCACTACCCCTTTTTTCATTTTTTAATTAGATGAAAAAAAGGTAGATTTACATCCGTTAGATACCTCACTTTATTTTATTTACTCAACTCCAAAAGAAGCGAGTGATTTTCTTAAGTTTTTTTGCGCATACGAAACAATACTATTCACAAGCAAAATTCCCGAACAGATGATTAACGCCAACACAGGACTAATAACTTCAGCAACAACTCCTGCATAGCCATTCGCAGTAATGATAACGATGCCTGCGAGTAAAATACCACCACTACTTACGCGCGCTAGAAAGCTGTCGGATGTAACAGTTTGTCTTGCTGCTCCATTGATGACAAAAGCCATCGATAACGCACCATCAAATAAGAACATCCCCACAAAAGCACTCCACAGGTTTGGTGAAATCGCAAGTAGTGCAACGCCAATGCCCGATACAAGCAGGATCGTTCCATATAATCGATTCCAATGCATGTTTTTCACACGTTGCATTAAAAAAATCCCAACAATATTACCCGCACCCGCACCAGACAAAAGAATTCCTGTTTCCGCAGCAGTTAATCCAAGCTCCTTTTGCGCATAAACGATGGCAAGCAGACTAATCGCATGCGTGCTAAAGTTGAGAATCGCATGATTCAACGTAATAAACCGCTGGATCTTAGTTGAAAACAACAATTTAAATCCATTCAAAACCTGATCCCACGTATTTTTTTTCACAGATTGTTCTTTTTTCTCCGGAACTTTTTCACGAATCGTCAAACAGGCAATCCCAATGAAGGATAGTAAAAATGAAAATGCATCTATTCCAAGTGTTGCTGCTGCACCAATGGCAGAAAGCACGAATCCTGCAAGAAGCGGTCCGATTAACGTACTAATCGCATCAGCCGCTTCCAAGTAATTATGTGCATCAATCAACCGGTCTCTACCAGTAATTCTAGGCAACAACGTATTCATGGAAATGGTATAAAATAATCCTGCTACTCCGGTTATAAACAGGATAGAAGAAATCACCACGACATTAAATTGGTCGATATAAATCGTAAAGACAAGCACAGCCATCATAAGCGCTCGAACTAACTCTGCTGACATCGCAATTTTCTTCTTTGATCTGTTTTCCACCCACGCACCAGCTGGCAAAGAAAAGACGATTGGTGCTATGTGTACACTTATCGCCACAATGCCTGCCTTAATTGGCGAACCAGTTACCTCAAGGATAATCCACGGTATAACGAGCTCACTAAACCGGTCGCCAAAAATAGAAACAAGTTTACCTAACCACAATAGGAGAAAATTTCTTTCCCTTAACAACATCTTTACACCTCAAATACGTTTTTCTATTCAGTTGTTTTTAGGTTAGTCATTCATTTTTACACCGCGTTATACCTCCGTAATCCAATTATTCATACATCTTATTCTAGATTAATCTGCTACTAATGTGAAGTAATTTTCTGAATGATTTGTTATAAAAGTTTCTGATCAATGAAAAAACAGATGAAATTATGTCCTACCTTAAGTAGTACTATGATCATCTGCTCAAGCAAATTTCATTTACGTTTCCAATAAACATTTTCTCTTTTGTGTCTAACGCCATCTACCCAAACCACACATTGATCTTCTTCAACCTCGAATATGAGAATTGCCTGATAAAGCCAATCCTTACCCAATAGCCTTGAGATTACCAAATGTAATTTGTTTTGCAGTAACGGTCGGCATGAAGGATAGTTGGTCAAATGAGTCTAAATAAATCCCTTCTTTGATCTCTGGTGGATATGCAAGTATATAGCAACGTTGATTTCCGCTGCGGGCAGTCGCTTTCCGCGGGCAACGCTTTAGCCTCCTCAGAAGCAAAAAGCGCTTCTTCCGGGGTCTTCAGCTGTTGCTTTTCCCGCAGGAGTCGACTGTCCTCCGCTCCAATCAACTATCAAATAGAAGATAATTATGTTTTTCATCAAGTATAAAAAACAAAAAAGTTGTGAAGCACAAATTCAGCGGAAGAAATACACGAAGACTCCTGCGGGAAAGCGAAGTGTTGAGACCCCACAGTGAGTGGTTTTCTCACGAGGAGGCTCAGCGCAAGCCCGCGGAAAGCGAAGTGTATTTCTGTAGCGATGGTACAGCCATCATCTTAAACTAGTTCACAGTACGTATACTTTTACAAAAACAACATTCTTTTAAAAAACAGCCTTTATTAACGTGTCTTTATCATATTCACTTCCTTTAATAGCTGCCTTTTCTTACGTTACCCATTATATTCATTCCCAATAACGACCACGCCTCAGTCTTCAGACGGATACAAGAAAATTATAAATAATCTATACTATTTGTAGAGACAAAAGTTGGAGGGATTAGATGGAGAAAGTGATTAGTGAAAATTGGGATTTGGATTCCCTATATCCAGGTGGTAAAAATTCGAGTAAGTTGAACGAATTAATAGCTAAACTAAAACTTAATTTAAACGAACTACAGAAAAATGTTCAAACGTTTGATCAACCGAATGTTGAGAGCTTGGTTACCTTCTTTCAGGAGGTACAAACATTTTTACATGAATCATTTGAATTGGATGAATTTATGATTTGTCTATATGCAGTAAATGTGGATGATCCTGATGTTGCTAAATTAATTGAAGAAAGCGAAAAAATTAAGGCTGGATTTGAGTCTTTTAAAATTGATATCGACGAAATAATCGCGGGACTTTCCGAATCAGAATGGGAAACTTTACTGCAACACGAAGAGGTAAAGGCATATCAATTTTACTTAAAAGAACGCAAACAAAAGATGGAAGATAAACTATCAATTGAAATGGAAAAATTAATTAACGATCTATCAGTCAATGGATTTATAGGGTGGGAAGATTACTACGAGCAAATGATGGGTAATTTACGTATTCCAGTTGAAAAGGACGGGAAAACGGAGGAAATATCCATTGGACAGACGATGGGCTATTTATTTTCTAGTGATCGTACCGTTCGCCAACAAACTGCTCATTCCCTCGTTGAAGTCTGCAAGGGACAGTCCGAAGCATTTGCTACCGCCCTAAATCGCATCAGTGGGTTTCGCTTAGATGTCTATAAACAGCGTGGATGGGATAATGTTTTGAAAGAAGCAATGGAAGATAATCGAATCCAAGAGCAAACCGTACAAACAATGATGTCAGCTATTAATGAAAAAAGAGAAATAGTACAGTCGTTTCTTGAACGAAAAGCCAAAGTTATGAATCTAGAAAAATTAAGTTGGTACGATACAGATACACCTTCCTTCACATCCGAAAGCAAGATTTCCTATAGTGAAGCAGCAGATATTATCATTACACAGTTTCATAAATTCAGTGAGAAACTTGGCACGTTTGCAGAAAGAGCATTTCATGAAGGTTGGATTGAAGCTGAGGATCGGAAAGGTAAAATGCATGGCGGGTTCTGTGCGAACATACCGCTTGCTAAAGAAAGCCGAATCTTTTTAACCTATACTGGCAGTTACCAAGATGTTGTGACCATTGCCCATGAACTTGGTCATGCCTATCATAATTACATCTTGCAAAATGAACCAGCGTTTGCTCAACAAGTAAGTACAAGTGTTGCAGAAACAGCGTCTACCTTTGCCGAGAACCTCGTATTAGATGCAGCGATTGAACATGCATCTACGGAACAAGATAAACTGTCACTACTGGAAATGAAAATTTTGAACGGATTGAAATACCAAGTGACAGTACCAGCAATGTTTGAGTTTGAACAACAATTTTATCAAAAGAGAAAACAAGGACCACTGACTGCATCTGAAATATCGAATCTTATGGAAAACAAGATGAAGGAGATATATGGTGATGTTATAGATGAGACGAATAGCTATGTATGGATGACCATCCCCCACTTTTTCCATACAGATTTAGCATTCTACAACATCCCATATACGATTGGATACATGTTTAGCAATGGTATCTATAAATTAGCGAAAGAAAAAGGCGATCAGTTCCCTGAACAGTATGATGAACTTTTACTGAATACAGGTAGAATGACCGTTGAGCAATTAGCAGAAAACTTCCTGCACAAGGATATTGAAAAGAAAGAATTCTGGGATGCTTCGTTGCAGCCTGTGATTGAAGCGATTGAAGAGTATATGGAGTTAACGATAACTATGAAATAACGCTCTTAAAAACGAACAGCAATAGGATGCTGTTCGTTTTTTAAAGTAAAAATTTATTGACAAAATATACAATTCGGCTACAATTATACTAAAAATTAGAATATTCGGAGGTTATTATGAATGTTACAGGTTTACTTATTAAACAATACCGTATTCAAAAAGGACTTACTCAGAAACAATTTTTAGACAATAGTTATTCCACAACATATTTAAGCCGTGTTGAAAGTCAACAAATCAAACCATCTAAAAATTTCATTCAGTTTGCTGCAAAGAGGTTAAACATTTCCACCCAAGATCTGTGCCCCAGCTGTAGTTTTGATGAAAAAGAAATCGCTAGAATTTATAAGAAATATCGAGAAAGTGGTTTAATTTCTGAAAAAGACTTATCGCTTCTTACAATTCATTCATGTCAGTCTTATTCGACCAAAACATATTTACAGATTTATAGCATTCTCATTCGTATTTACACTTTACAAAAGTCACTAATTAAAGCTGAAGAAATTATAAATCAATCAAAACGATTTTTACTCGATATTGAATTAATTGATCATATTTATAATTCAGAGGAATTACCATATTATTTTGTTACATGTGGCAATGTAAAGTATTTAAAACAAGACTTCTTTAATGCAGATGATTACTATACAAGAGCAAGTAAACTGGAGATGAACAATGAGGATTTAGCTAATCTTTTTTACAATTTAAGTCTAACAAAACAACGAATTTTACCAGACAAAACAGAAAGTCTTTACTACTCCAATAAAGCTTATTTACTTTACAAAGAATTAAACTTAGAGTACAAACAATATCGAACAATGATAACAATTGCTATTCAAAATCAACTATTGGGAAATACTGATGAAGCAATTATTAAACTAAATGAAACTAAGTCTTATATGACGGATATTCATGACATTGAAATGCTATCAAAAATTGAACACAACCTAGGTGAAATACACCAAAAACAAGGAAATTACGATTTGGCTTTAAAGCATTATCTTCAAGATTTAGAGTATCAGAGCAGAATTGAATCTAACAAAGGGAAGTATTATGTATATAGAAGTCTAGCATTATTGTATTTAGATTTAAAAAACTTCCCATATGTTGATCGTTATTTAAAATTGGCATTAAATGTCTTGGATGAGAATACTCACCCTTATTCTTTTAATGAATTACTAAGCGTTGAAGCTAAGGTTTTAAAAATTAAGGGGGAAATAAGACGATATCAAAGCATTATGGAAAAGATTATTAATAATTGTATTGCACAAAACTTTATAACACTTGCAACAAACTTTAGCGCAGAATTAGGAGAACATTACTATCAAACCAAAAGTTATAAGAAGGCTTCCCTTCACTTGTTATATGCAACAAAAAATAATCTATGAATTTAATTCATGATGTAAATTTTGTATCATTTTAGAAATTATTGAGTAAAATTTACTACTTCTAATTAACTACAAAAATAAAATAAAATTAATATATAACAGTTTTTTAACTCAGCTGATTGAAAGGAGGAAGATTATGAAAAAGATCTTTTTTTTAATAGTTGTTTTGTTTTTTTTTAATATGGAGAACACGATAAACCTAGCTGATGATAAAGATCAACCAGATCCTCTATCTCCACCAATTTCAGAGACTCAATTCTAGTAAGTAAATTCTACTTTGTTATTTTCAAATTAAATAAGGCTTTTTTAGAAAAAAGTTTACATCTTCCATTTTACTAAAGATTACGCTTACACTATAAATGTGATCACAGGGGCAATTAGCAACACAAAATTAATTAAGGGAGATGTAAATATGGTGTTTAAAAGAGTAATTAGTTTTATCTTGGTTTTTGTATTGGTTATTGGACTGTTAACCACACCGTATACAGTTAATTTCAACAGCGCTAAAGTCAACGCTAGTAAAAAACCATCAGTAGAAAAATTAGTATTCTTTTCTGATGAATCACTTATAAACAAACTCAATTTATTGAAGAATAATAGTCAGAACGAAAAATCATTGAAGAAAGTAAATCAAATGGTAAATTATAATAGATTAAAGGCAACTGTTGAAGAAGATTTTAGAAATACTCAACAATATTTAAACTACACATCTTACGCCTTTCATTACAAAGATATCGAGAATAACGAAAAATTACGCAGTTTTGTACAGAATGAACTAGTAAACGGTAAAAAAATCTACCTATACGGCGGTTTAACCTATAAGAAATATGCTGAATTGCTTAATTTATTTGAAATGAAGGTCAATGTAGGATCTGTTAATAAACCTATATTCGTTGACTTTCTAGAAGATGAGAAACAAATCGAAGCGGAAAAGGGTATAGAAAATGTAAAAGATGATAAAGAAAACGATACCTTAGAAGTAATAGGATATACACTAGAGGATGTACCGCTAAAAATTTGGGGAGGCGATATTACAAATAAAGATGAAAATGGAGCACTCCTAAATATCAGTGATGATTTGTATCTTAGAGAAATTTTAAAACATGAAGCAAACATAATTGAAGAAACTGACAAAGAGGAGCTAGTTATTAGCTACTTGAATAGGTCTGTTGTTAGTGCTGCTAGTAGTAGAAAACTGAGGAGTTCAACTAGAACATCAACTGCTTACTATATCCGAAATGATGCTGGTACTTTAACATCTTTTTATGAACTGTACAAATCTACTAGTGAATCCGATTCGAAATATGACATTTTTACTGTCAAAAATACAGTGCAGGTACTAGCAAACTCTGGGTGGAGGGCGACTACTACTTCCATAAGAAACTCATTACCATATACTGGATCAGATGCTATGGATGCCTATGAACCGAAAGATGATGATGATGGAAGTTATACAGTTACTTTTGGTTATCCTATTAACCTAAATTTTAGTTTTACAATACCTACTAAACCTAATATAAATTCATCTGGTAGCTTTGCAAGTGATTGGTCCAAGTGGTATATAACAGATTACAATATGTCAGATGACTCTTATTACACTCCTGCAATGACATGGTCTTCAACTGGAACCGCAGCTGCAGCGGACCTAGATTACAGCGCTACTTTCCGTTCAGGTATTGACGTGAAAACTGATACGAGCCAGCATTGGGATATTTATTACAATTATTGATCAGGAGGGGCATAGCCCCTTCTGGTCAATATTTTTCATACTTTTACAATTAAATATAATCAAATTTTAAAAGGATGGATAAAATGAAAGACAACAAATGGTTACAGTTTCTTATGATCTTTTCTTTAATTGTGATTGCGATTGGTACAAGTTATATTGCATTTAGTATGGATGATTTAATAAATGCAATTCATGATATTGCAGAGAGCCTGCAAGCTCTTTAGAATTGTAACATTAAAACAAAATCATTCCCTAAATCCTTTCTTCACTTATTAAGGAAAATTTAAGCAGTTATGATTGCTTTAGTATGCAGAATAACATATAAAAAAGTAAACGATAAAAGACGAACAGTGTTTACTGTCGTCTTTTATCGTTAATAACAACTAGTACTATCCATTCTCCTACCGATCCGGATCCTCCGGATGTAATGCTCTAGGACGCCTGTTCTTAACCGGCATCGGCGCTCGATAGAATACATCTCTAGTAGCCCGGTACGAAAACGGAATAACCGGCCATAAGTATGGAACACCGATTGTATTCAGGCGGGAAAGTAATAAAATCCACGCAAGAATTCCGCCTACATATCCTAGAACACCGAACGCCGCTGTTACTAATAGTAATGCAATCCGTGATATTCGGTTTGCCAGTCCTAATTCATACGATGGTGTCGCATACGTACAAATTGCTACGAGCGCAATGTAGAAAATAACTTCGTTTGTGAATACACCAACCTCCACTGCGACCTGGCCAATAACAACTGCTGAAATTAGACCAAGCGATGTTGCCATTGCACTGGAGGTGTGAATCGTGGCCATCCTTAAGATGTCCATCCCCACCTCAACCATTAACAATTGAATTAATAAGGAGATAGCCAGTGTTTCCTTTGGCCCGATAAAAGCCAACGCCTCTGGTAGCAATTCTTGGTGTTCGGCAAACAAATACCAAAGTGGCAGTAAAAACAACGACATAAATACGGCAAAAAAACGCACGAATCGAAAGTACGCACCTACAATCGGTCGCTGTCTATATTCTTCCGCATGTTGCAAATGATTCCAAAACGTTACTGGAGCAATGATGACACTTGGTGAGCCATCCACCATGACAAGAACATGTCCTTCATATAGGTGAACTGAGGCGACATCAGGTCTTTCTGTATATCGAACCGTTGGATATGGATTCCATCCGCGTCCAGTAAGATATTCCTCCACCGTTTTGTCAGCCATAGGTAGCCCATCTGTATCAATTTTTTCCAAGGAACTTTTAATTTGTTTCACAATATCTGGATCAGCAACATCCTTGAGATATGACACACAAATATCTGTTTGCGAACGTCTACCTATCGACATGTACTCCATACGAAGGGATGGATCCCTGACTCGTCGTCTGGTCAGCGCAGTATTAAAAACTATTGTTTCGACATATCCATCGCGAGAACCTCTTGTCACACGCTCTAGATCTGGTTCGCTTGGCGACCTTACAGGATATGTTCGCGCATCAATAATAATGACTTTATCAATTCCATCAACTACAAGTGCAGTTGCGCCACTTAACACCCAGAAGACAGTCTTATCCAGATCATCTTCCGTACTCAACTCTATATATGGAAGATACGTTTTCATTAATTTAAGTAATGGATCTGGTTCTAGTTGTTCAGGTTTTAACTCTGCAAGTAATTTCATTAAGAAGTGCAATATCTTGTCCTTCGCAAACCCATCAATTAAAAATAAGCCCATATCCCGGTCCGCATAATTCATATCAAGATGAATAGCATCAAAGCTTTCGCCGACTCCCAGCTCTTTCTTCATGTATTCTACATTTTCCGTAAAACTTTTGAATACAGGTTGTTTCTTTTTTTTGTACGCCATGGATTCCCTCCTTTTATCATTATTTATACATCCCCAACTATCTTTTTATCTAGATGAATAGGAATATAGGAAAATAGTTAACCTTCTACCATTCTTGACCAGGATAAGTCAATTTAAACCTGTAGTTATCAAATAAAGATTGGTAGTCACTAATAGAAATATAATCTTTTATAAATACCAAAAAAATCTAATTGTCAAAATCCTCCCACCAGATTATAATCTTCTAGAATACATTACATTTTTTTGAGGAGAAAAGGATAAGAATGAGAAAGATCGGGTCTATTTTATTCATGTTGTTGTTAGTAGTGGGGTTGTTTCCACATGTTTCATCAGCTGCACAGGATCCAAATTTTGACCAAGATTTAAATGCTTATTTAAATGAGGTTAGTAAGGAACGGGGATTTGACGTCACAAGGGAAGATGTTGATTACGCGCTTTGGCTTTTCGATACGGATATTGAGAGCATTCAGTCTGTTGATGAAATTCGTACGTTATTAGCACCGATTAAGAAAGACCTTAGTAATTTGAATACAATATATGAAACATATAACTTGGATAAGGAAAATTTATCTAGCCTGCTCAGGGAATATGGCGAAACTATTAATGATTATATTTTTTTAAGCGATTTGGAAGATTCCGTTGCTTTTTATATTGATGAACAAACATTTGAGCGAGATCCCAATTTCGACCAAGATCTCGTACATTATCTAGGAGATTTAGCGGGTATTCGGGGATTTGAAGTAACGCAAAAAAATATTGAGAATTCTTTAGCTTTATACGATTTCAGTCTAGATGAGTTTGAATCAGTAACCGAGCTACGTGATTTTTTAGGAGATGTTATCAAAGCTGATTTTAGTAACTTAGATTATTTTATGGAGTACTATGAACTTGATCAGAACGCCTTACTTCAACTGTTAGCGGAAAACGATGATAGCATTGACAACTATATTTTTATCGACAATCTTGACCAAGCGGTAATGACTTATACTGGTGAATGGCCACTTGAAATGGATGAAGAAATGTTAATGGAGATGCTTCAGCTTTTCCAGGAAGAATTTGACCTTACCGATGGTGAGCTGCAGCGCTTAGATGCGCATTTTATGGCAATCGAAGAGCAACTTGCACAGCCTGAGACGTTAGAACGGTTGGAAAATTTAGCTTTCCGGATGATGGATTTTGCAGAATTTGAACAGGCAATCGAACTGACCGACGAACAAATTGCGGAATTGATTTCGATCTATAATGAATTTCTAGATATTTTCCAACTCAAGGCAAGCTACAGCCTTGTTAAAGACGGAACAGAAACACCGTTATCGATCGCAGAATTATTCGGGATGGAAGAACTTAAAGGTGCGAACTTGAAAATTATCCTTTATAACCTGAACGGTGAGTTATTAGCCGACATGATTGTAACCGGTGAAATGGTTGATTCTGATACCATTAACGTGATTGGTGAAAAGTTGAATGACTCTACGGACACTGTATCAACGACAAAACAAGCCGAAGCTAAAACAGTAAAGGGTGCCAAGCTTCCAAAAACCGCATCAGATTATGGCATGAATACAATTATTGGTTTTGCTATTGTGTTAATGGGTGTACTGTTATTCCGTAAACTAAGGAAGGCTTAAGATGCGAAAAAGAGCAAAAAAGGAACGAATCAGCCGTAAGAAGCGGTTGATTCTTCTTTCATTCACCGTTTTATTAATTTTGTTTGGACTATGGTTTTCATCAACAAATTTGGCGAAGTTTGCGAAAGGTTATTTTCTATATAAAGTGGAATCCTCTGTACATGAATCAGCTGAAAAGCCGAAACCGATAAAAAATCAAACAGTACTTTACCCCGTTCGGCCAGAAATTGGTGACAATATTGGTGAGTTATATATCCCAAAATTACAAGCAACTCTACCGATCTACCATGGTACCGACGAAGATGAGCTGGAAAAGGGCGTCGGACACTTTGCAGGAAGTGTTTTGCCAGGTGAAGAAGATAATGCTGTTCTTTCTGGACATCGAGATACGGTATTCCGCAAACTTGGTGAAGTCGGAAAAGGTGACAAATTAATCGTTCAAACTTCCGCTGGAAAATTCACCTATAAAGTTCGAACGGTAAGAATCGTTGACGCAGACGACCGAACAGTAATTGTCCCAAAACCCCGTGCAACGCTGACTGTTACAACATGTTATCCGTTTGATTTTATTGGATCAGCTCCGAAAAGATATGTGTTGGTAGCATATCTTATTTCATAACAAAATCCCTAGAACATAGATGTTAATAAAACCATGTTCTAGGGATTTTTCAATTTTGATCAACGATCAATAACTCTCACTTATTATCTCTGATAGTAAAGTTTTGAAACTAAATCTTTCCGACGATATACACTCAGCACAATGCCGATTGTAATTGCATTCAATAAAGTTGGCATCAACCCGTAACTTATAAATGGTAACGGAACAGATATTATAGGAAATAACCCTAAAATCATTCCAATATTAAACACAAACTGAACAGTAAATAAAGTAACTCCTCCTACTATTAACATTTTCCCAAAAGGGTCAATTATTTTATGAATAATATATATCATTCTAATTGACAGAATCAAAAGAATACCGATAAGAAAAAGTGAAAACCACCACCCAAAGTGATAAGTAAGACTAACAAAAGCAAGATCTGTGTGGGCAAAAGGAATTCCCTTATTTTCTGCTTGCCCAAACCATCCAGCTTCTAATAAAAGATCTTTGCTTCGTTGCAGAAGGAATCCTTCCTCATTTACGTTTTCTTGCGAGAAAAAAACTTCTTTTATATAAATGCTAGAGTTAAACCAAAATAAAATGCTAGTAAAAATAAAAGTGACGATTGTTAGAATCATCTTATTTATATTAACTATGAAACTCGACCAAATCATGACTAATGCCATTGTGACATATATAATGATGGTTGGTATGAAATCAACTAAAAACAATAAAGGAATTGGCATAAGAAATAAGAAGCCTATAAGCCAAGAATTCATTCTGTTATTTTCAAGAAAAGCCGGCATACTTACATAAAAAAATGGCAAACCCATTATACTATTCATTGTTAATGGGCCTAAAATAATATATGGAACTCCATTAACAATAGCACTTGGAAAAAGTAGAAGAAGAAATAATAACCCCCATCCAAAAAAGTAAAAATACCACTTATACCTTTTTAACTTGTTGTAATTAAAGAACATCAATCCTAGAGTTATTGCTATACCAATAACAGTTATAACAGCCTTGTTCTGAATAAAATAATTATCTAAGTAAAAAGTTGATACTAAGGGTAAAAAACCTATGAATAAAATGATGAGTAATGATAATATTAAACACCAATCTACCCTGGTGCGATGTATTTTATTAAAATGTTGACCAATTTGTATGGGGCTACCCATCTGTTTAACAGCTTTTTTCTCCGCATCCTTTTCTTCCATACCCTTTTCAATCCATAATTTTTTTTCACTCCTTATATGGTAGTCAAGTTCACTAGACACAAAATCACGTGCTACTTTTGATTTAATCTGATTTGTCACGTCCTCCAAAAAAGTTTTTCTATCTTGCCCCACTATTGTCTCACCTCTAACAATAGGTCTAAATTGAATCCCTTTTCAGAAGTGTTTCTTTCCGCTTTTTTCAATATCTTAATACCCTTGTTATTTAACTTATACTGTTTTCTCTTAGCTTCATCCCAGGATGACAGCAAATACCCTTTTTGTTCTAACCGATGTAAGAATATATACAAAAATCCTTCATTATCTTCAAACTTCTGAATACCTCTTCCTCTAATATGCTGTGCCAATTCATATCCCGTTTTTTCATGTATTAGAAGTTGCATAACTGAAAGAAGGATCTCATCTTCTTTCGTCTCATCAACATGGACTTTTTTAAGAACTTCTTTTTTGTGTTGTTCCGAAAAATCCAATTGGCTGAAAAACGTACTTTTCATAGCATTTCGAAGCTTATTCAAACCTTCCTCCATTTATATTCCTCCTATTTGTTCTTTTAAAATTTTTCTTGCTCGTCTTAGTCTTGTTTTTACCGTATTTACATTGTTACCAGTAATTTCAGCAATTTCTTTGATTTGCATTTCTTCAAAATAGAAAAGATATATTACTTCTCTATGCTTAACTGGTAATCTCATCACGGCTGAAGCTAACATATAATCCTCGTCATCCTGAATTACTGTATCCTCAATACTTTTATTCTTGTTGCCTTCGTATGATAAATGATCATCAGAGACAATGACATTCTTGTTGTACCAGCTTTTTAGATAGTCTTTACAATGATTAATTGCAATGCTCCACAACCACGATTTAAATTTCGATTTCTTTTCGTAGGTATGTAGATTTTTATAACACTTTACAAATATATCCTGGGTTAAGTCTTCAGCAATCGTTTTATTATGTACATAGGAAAATACAAGTTGCAGTAATTCCTGTCCGTAATTATTCATTACTTCATCAATAATTGTTTCTTTGTCATCTATATCAATTTTCTCCATGATAATTTCATCCACATTTTCCCCTCCCTATTAATAAGACGAGTTAACCTAATTAGAAGTTTTCAATGATTCATATCAATTTATTTTTTAGTAAATAGTAAAACGGACACTATCCTTATTAAGGTAATGCCCGTTAGAATTCACACAGATATACCAAATTCAGTAACTTCTAAGCTATTAACCCTGGTGAAATATTTTCCCAGGATTCAATATATTATCCGGGTCCAATGATTTCTTAATCGCCTTCATAACTTCTAACGCATTACCATGCTCTAATGCTTGATACTTCATTTTTCCAATTCCCACTCCATGTTCTCCAGTACACGATCCCCCACGTTTAAGGGCGTATTCTACAATGTGCTTATTATAATTATCCGCCCGTTCTAATTCATCTGGATTTTCTGGATTAAACATAAGTGTTGTATGGTAATTACCATCACCTACATGGCCAACGATTCCGCCATCAAGGTTTAACTCTTTTAATGCTTGCTTTGCCGAGGTAATTGCTCCGGCTAGCTCCGATAACGGTACACAAACATCGGTCGTCATCAACTGCTTGCCGGGATATCCGTGTTTGAAGGCATAAGCCACTGTATGACGCGCTTCCCATAGCTTATTGCGTGCTGCCGTATCTTTTTCAAAGTCAAATGCATGATTATCCAGATCCCCTAGAATTTCTTTCGTAAATTCCACATCCTGCATTAAACCTGCTTCATTTCCTCGAAATTCAATAAAAAGCGTCGGCATTTCATCATAGGAAGTCTCACTATATTTATTAACTTGCTTAATCGACATTTCATCGACCAATTCAATTCGGGCTACCTGAATTCCTGCTGATAAAATATGAACAACCGCTTCGACCGCAGCATCTATCGTATGAAACGTAGCTCTTCCAGCCATAATCATTTCCGGAATCCCATAAACGCGTAACGTTAATTCGGTAAAACATCCAAGTGTCCCTTCTGACCCGATAAATAGTCCGTTCAAATTGTAACCAGAGGATGATTTGGCAGCTAAACTTCCCGAATGCATAACTGTTCCATCTGCTAGAACAACTTCTAAATCTCTCACCTGATCTCGCATGATTCCATACTTAACTGATGTTGTTCCACTAGCGTTGGTCGCTACCATCCCGCCTAAGGTTGCATCCGCACCAGGGTCGACTGAAAAAAATAATCCGTACTTTTTCAGTTCTTGATTAAGTTTTGACCGGGTCACACCAGGCTGTACTTTTACTAAGAAGTCATCTGGTCGAACCTCAATAACTTTATCCATCAAAGAAAAGTCAATCGAAATTCCACCATTATATGGAATTACATGCCCTTCTAAGCTTGAGCCTATCCCAAATGGAACAACCGCTACTTTGTATTTAGTTGCTATTTTCATCACTGTACTCACTTCATCCGTGTTTTCAGGAAAAACTACCACATGCGGGAGACTTGGCTTATGATAAGACTCATCTTGGCCATGTTGCTCTAAAATCGTTGCATTTGTAGAAACTCGATCTTTCGGAAACAAGGATTCTAATTCAGCTATATATTCCATGTATCTCACCTATCCTTTTATATGGTCCTCTATAATAAATTTCGACATCCGTAATGTAATTCCTTTTTCCTCTTACTAGTCTATTCGTCTATCAATATAAATTACTATTTTTTTGTTCATTCTTTCTTTATATTGAATCATTTATTAAAATTTACCAGCCTTTTATCCTATATTTCTACAAACAAATGATAGCGTTTACATTAATTTTACAATATTTACATAATTCGCTACCAATCTACTATGTTCTATTCTAGCATTTTCCCCTACTATTAAAAGTGAATGCAAGACAACTATTAAGGAGGATGAGCATGAGAAAAAAAGCATGGATTCTCGTTACAGTGTTATTGTTGATTGTCGGAAGTCTAGTTGGATTTACTAGTACAAGCACTAGCGCAGACAGTGACAAAAACAAAAAGCATGCAAGCAATAATGGAAAAGTAAAAAACGTTATTGTATTAATTGGTGACGGTATGGGACCAGCTTACACTACTGCCTATCGCTACATGAAGGATGATCCATCCACGAGAAAAATGGAAAAAACGATTTTCGACAAGCATTTTGTCGGAATGGCTAAAACGTATCCAGAAGATGCGGAAGAAAATGTAACGGATTCAGCAGCCGCAGCCACCTCTATGGCAGCAGGTATCAAAACGTACAATGGTGCCATCTCAGTAGATAATGACAAAGAACCAGTCGGAACCGTTTTAGAAGCAGCAAAGAAAAACGGTATGGCTACAGGTCTTGTTGCTACTTCTCAAGTAAATCATGCAACGCCAGCAGCATTCGGTGCACACGACGTATCACGTCACAATTATAACGACATTGCTGATGATTATTTTGACGATTTAATTAACGGTAAACATAAAGTTGATATTATTTTAGGTGGCGGAACAAGTTATTTTGACCGCGAAGATCGCAATCTAATTAAGGAATTCAAAGAAGATGGCTATAATTACGTAAATACGACAGAAGAATTAATGGAAAACGAAAGTGATCAATTGTTAGGATTGTTTGCTCCAGTCGGCTTACCTAAAGCAATTGACCGCAAGGAATCTACTCCTTCTCTAGAAGAAATGACAACTGCAGCCCTTGAACAATTAAGTCAAGATAAAGATGGATTTTTCTTGATGGTCGAGGGTAGCCAAATTGATTGGGCAGGTCATGCGAATGATTCGGTCGGTGCAATGAGTGAAATGGAAGACTTTGCACGAGCTTTTGAAACAGTTGTTGAATTTGCTAAAGAAAATGGTCATACACAAGTTGTACTAACAGCAGATCATTCAACCGGTGGATTTTCTATCGGACGTGATGGTGAATACAACTTCTATCCAAAAGCAATTAAAGCAGCTGAACGCACACCAGAATATATGGCAAAAGAAATTATTGACGGAGAAGCTGTAGAAGAAGTTCTAAATGAATATGTATCATTCGAGTTTACTGAAGAAGAGCTTTCATCGATTAAAAAAGCAGCAAGCAAAGATGACTTTGATACACTCTATGCGGCTATTTCTGAAGTGTTTAATAAACGTGCCGGCGTAGGCTTTACAACCAGTGGACACACTGGCATTGATGTTCCAGTTTATGCTTACGGTCCGAAGAGTGAAATGTTCTCTGGATTAATTGATAACACGGACATCGCAGAGCATGTGTTTAAATTTTTAAAGTAGAATAGTAACTAATTATGAACAGTGCCTCGGTAGGTGCTGTTCTTTTTTTATAACGTCAGAAAATATAAATTATGGTAGACCTTATAGATAAACTTCGGCATTCGCTATTAAGGACGAAGCGTATGTCGAGTTTTTCTAATGTTTTACTAAACGGTAATTTCCTATAACTATCCATTAATGAACTTCATTAAGTAGGAAATCCTACTTAAAAAGGAGGTGAAATAATGGCTAGAAAAAACAAAATACTGGTACCTGAAGCTCGTCAAGGACTTGACCGATTAAAGAGTGATGTTATGAAAGCAAAGGGTTACAATGTAAATGAAGCTGAACCAGATGGTGTGAAGTATGAAATCGCAAATGAGCAAGGTATACACTTAAATAAAGGCAAGAATGGTCAACTAACGTCTGAACAAGCAGGAAAGATCGGTGGTCCAATCGGTGGCAATATGGTTAAAGAAATGATAAAAATGGCGCAAAATCAAATGGAACAGAAATAACTTTATTCGCTGGTATGTTAGTTGACAACCAGCGAATTTATTTGTTTGAGTCAAGGAATAGAACCAACTATACGAGAGAATAATAAAAAACAGTATTACTGAACGGAGGGATTAGCATGAAAAAAGTAACTCCCGTCTTTTGGATTACTTTAGCAATCACATTATTATTATCGTTTTTAGGGGTTTTTGCACCGAAAGAATTTGAAGATATATCTGGCACAATCATGAACTATATCTCCATTCATTTTGGTTGGTACTATTTATTGATTGTAACGCTGTTTGTTATTATTTGTTTGTATTTAATTATAAGTCCATTTGGGAAAATTAGACTCGGCAAGCAGGGGGACAGGCCTGAGTTTAGTTACTCCACATGGTTTGCGATGCTTTTCAGTGCAGGAATGGGAATTGGACTTGTATTTTACGGTGTAGCATCCCCTGTCTCACACTACATCAAAACTCCTCCAACAGCTGAACCAGGCACTATAGAGGCGCTAGAGGATTCATTACGCATTACATTCTTTCATTACGGAATTCACGCCTGGGCAATTTATGCCATAATAGCTTTAATACTTGCTTATTTTACATTTCGTCATGGAAAACCAGGGTTAATAAGCGCCACACTTGAACCTCTTTTTGGGGATAGAATGAAAGGAGCATGGGGGAAATCAGTAGACGTAGTTGCTGTATTTGCAACGATTGTCGGTGTTGCCACAACACTTGGATTTGGAGCTACACAAATCAATGGTGGTTTTACTTATTTACTTGGGATTGAAGATGGCTTTTGGGTGCAACTAGTGATTATTCTAGTCGTAACTGTACTATTTATGCTCTCAGCTCATACCGGACTTAGTAAAGGAATAAAGTACCTAAGTAATGCAAATATGATTCTTGCAGGACTATTATTTTTTGCCACCTTATTTCTTGGACCGACTCTATACATTTTCAATTCATTAATAGACACAGTTGGCTCTTATGTACAAACACTTCCAAACGAAAGCTTACGCATATCACCGAATACGGAGGATGAGCGCAAATGGGTAATGGACTGGACAGTCTTTTTCTGGGCATGGTGGATTGCCTGGGCTCCATTTGTTGGAATTTTTATCGCGCGTATTTCAAAAGGTCGTACAATTCGAGAATTTCTGTCGGGAGTTCTAATCGTTCCATCCGTTGTTAGTTTCCTCTGGTTTGCTGCATTTGGCATGTCTGGGATTAATGCACAAAATAATGGTACAGATATTGCAGGACTTCCAGCTGAGCAAGCATTATTTGGGCTATTTGATCAATTTCCGTTTAGTGTTGTTTTATCTATACTAGCCATTATGCTTATCGGAACCTTTTTTATAACATCTGCAGACTCTGCCACATTTGTATTAGGCATGCAGACGACAAATGGATCACTGTCACCCTCTCCAACGGTTAAATTTGTTTGGGGGTTTATACAGTCGGCGGTAGCTGCGGTTCTATTATACACTGGCGGTCTCCAAGCATTACAAAATGCTTTAATTTCAGCAGCTTTTCCATTTTCATTCATCATGTTACTCATGATTTACTCTTTTTTTAAGGCACTAATAAGGGATAGAGAAAACTCAAAAATATAAAGTTAGATTGGGGCATAACTACTCCTATCAATTTATGTGACAAGTAATGAACTATGTTAGCTTCGGAGATATACGTAACCCCTTGAAAAAGAAAACCGCTTTTTCTGCGTGCGATGCTTTCTCAGGGAAGCTTTCCTTGTCCTGCGGGAGGAATGGTATCGGTGAGACCCGGGAGTGCGAAAGGGGGCAACTGAAAAAGTGGTGGATATTAAAATTTTTACCTTTCACCTTAACTTAGCATCTTGAATATACGGAGACTCCTTGAAAAAGAAAACC
>NZ_JBUZWC010000016.1:0-95279 GCF_055329585.1 Virgibacillus sp. GM2-2
ATGAAGTAGGGAAAGAACACCCTACGTTCACCTGCCTATCTATTTGTACGCCGTTAAGCAGTCGCCTTCGCTTTTCTATGTCTAGCTCTGGCTCCTAGAAGCTGCCGTCATAAGCAATGAACACTTCAAACGCGAAAGACCACGCGTTTTACGGTTCCTTGCTTATGCGTCCGCTTCTGAACAGTCGCCTTCGCTTTTCTCAATAAAAAGCATAGGGCCGACCCCCTGGGTGAGGGAGCCGGACCCTATGGAGTCATTAATGTTTATTAGTTAAATAAGTGTTTAGTACTGTTCACCGCTGCAGACTTTTTTCGTTTCAATTTCTGCTGGTACGGAATTATTCTCGGCACTAAAACCATTTGCCTCTAAAAGTTCTTTAACAGTTCCATCTTCTTTTAATTTTGCTAACTGTTCATTATATGCCTTGCGTAGCTCATCACTATCTACATGAAAAGCTGCTGCGCCATAGCTTGGAATACCTTTAATGTCTGGTTGTTCAAAGTCTTTTACAAACATAAGGTTATCAGAATTAGAAGATTTTAACGCCATTTTAAGCGTCATTTCAGTTCCAGTTGTTGCGTCTGCACGGCCAGACGATACAGCAGAAAATGTTGCTGGTATATCTGGTGCGCTTTGAATTTGATCTTCACTAACGCCCTCTGAAACAACATATTCATTCTCTGTTGCACCTTGCATGATTGAAACTGTAGCACCAGTTTCTGCGATGTCTGCATAGCTATGCAGATCTAGTGGATTTCCTTTTTGTACGACTAATCCTTCCCCATACATCATACTAGGTTGAGCAAAGTCCACATTCTCACAGCGATCTGGATTAATTGCCATACCAGCAGTAATTACGTCGAATTTCCCAGCGTTTAAACCAGGAATAAGCTGACTAAATTCTGCTAGCTTTCCTTCAACCGTGTCAATACCCATTTCTTTGAAGACAGCCTCTGCGATATCTACCGCTGCACCTTTTAACTCACCGTCTTCTTGATAGGCATATGGTTCTTCATTAGCAAAACCAACAGTTACTGTACCTTTTTCTTTCAATTGATCTAATAAACTTCCGTCACCTTCTCCGCCTGAACCACTAGATTCTTCGGAACCACATGCTGCTAACAGCAATAATGTGATAAAAAGAACGGATACTCCTATTAATTTTTTCATGTAATTATAGACCTCCCCTTTGGTTTAAAAAGCATTGAATTACAGTGTATAATCAATGCTACGTTTCGTACTATGTGTCATGACTATTAAACTAGGTTAAACAACCTAATTTTTTGCGAAAAAATATGTTTAAACAGACGCTCTTTAATATTATCGATTAATGATTTGTTTCTCAAACTCTATATATTTAGATAATTTTAAATAAACCAGCAAATCTTCTCTTTAATACTATTAAGCTATTCTATTCCGTAAATTACTTTTGATAAGTATCATATACTTGTATATACTCAATATTTGCATATATAGGTATATTTTGCTAAATGGTTTCATAAATATAGTAGATAATAGACAAATAGAGCGGAAACAAGGTAACATAACAACAAATCATATTGGTGGAGGGGATTATAGTGGATATTATAATCATTGGTGCAGGTGCGCTTGGAGCATACTTTGGGGCAAGGTTTCATGAAGTGGGAGAAAATGTTACCTTTTTAGTTCGAGAAGGGCGGGCGAAGCAATTAAGAGAGGAAGGAATTCATATTACAAGCCCTAAGGGGAATTATGAGATTTCTAACCCAACTATCGTTACAGATGTATCTGAAATTAGTCATGCTGATGTCGTTCTATTAAGTGTAAAGGGGTATCACATACAAGGAACGATGGAAACATTAAAAAAGCTTACAGAAAACGGGGCGTACGTGTTACCGATCTTAAACGGAATCGAGCATATTAGTATGTTGCAGGATCATCTTGGTAAAGATTTTGTTCTTGGAGGACTCTCGTTTATCATTTCCACTTTGGACGAAGATGGACATGTGATTCATTCAAGTGACTTTGATGACTTTATTTTTGGTCCACTACAACCGACGCAAACAACCATCTGTCAGCAATTAGAAGATGTGTTCAAACAAACGAAGGCTGATGGTCACAATAATGAAGCTATCTTGACCGAGCTATGGAAAAAATATATGTTTATTAATGCTTTTTCAGGTGTTACGACGGCTACCAATCTATCCATTGGTCCAATCCGTGATGAAAAAGAAACATTTCGTATTGCAGAAATGATTCTTCATGAAATGAAACTACTTGCAAGTTCGTATAATGTGGAAATTGCCGAAAGTGAAGTAGAAGCCGCAAAAACGAAATTACTTGGATTACCATACGATACTACTTCGTCCATGCATCAAGATCTGCGAAAGGGGCTAACGCTTGAGGTCGATCATCTTCATGGTGGAGCAATCAGGCTTGCGAAGGCAGCGGACATAGAAGTTCCATATACAGAGGCAATATATGGCTTAATCAAGCCGTTTGAAAAAGCTTAAGGAGTTACGTTTTTATGTATAAAATTAGAGAAGCAAGAGATGAGGATTATTCGTTCATTTTACAGCTAATTCAAGGGGAAAATAACATGCAATTAGGGGTGAATGATAGTATACTAGATAAGAACTTTTTCCTAGATTCACTTCAAAGTACCGTTGCAAAATGGTTTCTCGTTGAACAGTCAGGTGTAGTGAAGGCGTTTATGTACTTCACGGTAGAGCGATCACGCCAAATTGTACAAATTAAACGATTTGTTATTGAAGCTGATTATACAAAAAAAGGATTAAATGAACATCTGTATAAAAAGATTGAGCAGTTCTCAGAAAGACAGCAAATGCACGTTATGCAGATTAAAATTGCCGATAATAGAGATGATGTTATAGACTTTTTTGAGAGAAAAGGTTGGGTTAAAGAGAGTTCTTTCTATACTAAATATCTGAACTAGGGTGAATAGAACATATGACTGGATATATCATTCTTGGGATAGGAATTATCTTATTTGTATTACTGTTATCGATGATCACAATCAACAAAGGCTATGCCTATAAGCATACGATAGATGAATTACCAGAAGTTAGCACGAATAGCGAAGTGAGAAATGATAGGGAAGAGATAAACTAACCGAGGAAGAAGGTAGCTTCCTTCCTCCGCTAGTATCTTCTCACAAAAATAACGCTCAACTTGAGCGTTATTTTTGTTGTTTATATAAATTTTTTACTGCTGTTGTTACCCGAAACTCTTTACGCACAAAATACATGTCCATTATTCCTTCTTTTCATTGTTTACATTTGGTCGTAAGCCCTTTTGTAGTTGATTAATACTTAATCCAAAATCTATCTGTAGATGTGGATAGTCTTTAAAATTCATCCAGTCCCCACCCCACTCAAATCCAAGGTTTTTGGCGATTTCTGCAACTTCAAACCAATCCTTTTTGCCATTATTATTGCCATCATACGAAATATCCCAAATGATTGTTCCATTTTTGTTCCTGAGTGCATAGTCAATTGCTAACCCATAATTATGGTAGGATTCTCCGCCTTCAGCGTGTGTAACGATGTTTCCGCTACTTGATCGTCCTTGCGAATATAATTGATTTTGCTCCTTAATCGAGCGCCATTTTTCCGTAATAACAACATCAATACCGATTTGAGACGATTTTTTTATAAGCTTTTCCATCTTTTCCTCAACTACTGGATGCAGTTTCCCAGGTAGCTTTGCATCATTTCCCAAGTCAACATAATCGTCATTTTGCTTGTTATATAGAAAGATAATTACCCCAAAGAATAGAACTACGATAATCCAAGTAATTATATCTTTATTTATTTTTTTCAATCGAAATTCCCCTTAATTCAATGTGTAACTGTATCATATCAAAATTGAGATTGGCATAACAATTTAGAGATTGGTCGACCTTAGAAAACCTCGTCCGCCTTCTCTTTAATAGCGAATGGTGAAGCTAAGGTCAACTATAATTTATTTTTTCTGAGTTTAGAACGAAATATTTGTTCACTAGAAAAATGCCGATAATGAATTTCCTTAACTTAAGGTGAAAAATCAAATTTTCTACTAAAAAATTGATGTAACCAGAACGACTTGATGCTACGATAATAAATAGAAAGATAGAAAGGGGGAAGCATATGCTTTATCTGTTGAGTGTTTTAATGGGATATTTATTTGGATGTCTTCATGGTTCACAAATAGTTGGTAAATATAAGAAGGTAGATATTAAGAAATCAGGGGTTAAAAATTCAGGTGCTTCCAATACTACCATCCTATTAGGGTGGAAAGCTGGTATTATTGTAGCGTTAATTGATATCTTTAAGGCTACTTTTTCGGTATTATTATTGTTATATATTTTAAAGGAAAATGCTATAACTGGAGATATGAAGTTTTTACTTATTTACATTAATGTATTTTTCATTGTTATCGGGCACAACTATCCGATTACAATGAACTTTCGGGGTGGCAAAGGTACTGCATCAATGGTAGGAGCAATATTAGCTATTGATTGGAAGATCGCCATTATTTGCATTGGTGCGCTGATTGCCTTTACCTTAGTAACGGATTATTTAGTGGTTGGTGTATTGCTTATGTATCTTTCATTTGTTGTTACAACGTTCTATTTTATCTGGACGATTCCAGCATTCATTGCATTTGTTCTATTCGTTTTAAGTTTGATTATGCATATCGATAATTACAAGCGCATTTTTAGCAAAACGGAAACAAAGCTATCTAGTCTATTTAGCAAAAAAACAGTTTAATCGGAGGTACATATGGTAGATATTCTTATTTGGGTTGTTATTGCCGCATTATTTGTCTTAAGTTTTGTCGGGATTATTTATCCGATCATCCCGTCACCACTCGTTATTTGGGTTGGGTATTTGTTATACCACTTTGTCATCAATTCAAATGAACTAGGTTGGATATTCTGGACTAGCATGGTAATTTTAACTGCGATTCTTATTGTTTCAGATATTATCGCAAACAGTTACTTTGTAAAAAAATTCGGTGGAAGTAAATGGGGCGAACGTGCTGCAGGGGTGGCCGTAATTATTGGATCGTTCATTATTCCTCCGTTTGGGATATTGATTTTACCTTTTGTGACTGTACTCGTTGTGGAGATGGTTCAAAAGCGTACAATAAAGGAAGCTTTCCGTGCTTCAATTGGGTCCCTTATTGGATTTCTTAGTGGTGCGGTGGCGAAGGTTGTCATTCAAGCTATTATGATTGCTTGGTTCCTAATTGTTGTTATTTTTTAATAGATGAAAGGATTTTGGACGATGAAAAAACCATCACGCGTTTTGACAATTGCTGGATCTGCTGCCGGTGGGAGCGCTGGAATTCAGGCAGACCTAAAAACCTTCCAAGAATTAGATTGTGTATGGAATGAGTGTGATAACCGCGATTGTTGCAAGGCATCCGGAAACACAGAAAAATGTTCACCCTCAGTCAATCGAAGCAATTGAAGCTCAATATGCAACAGCAGTTGAACAGGTCGGTCTTGATGCACTAAAAACAGGGATGCTTTTTTCAAAAGAAGTTATTGAAAAAACAGCGGAAATTATTGCTGAGTCAGGCTTTAAGAATATCGTAGTGGATCCAGTTATGGTTGGGAAACTAGATTCAAAGTTGCTAGAGGATGATGCGATAGACGCAATGCGAGAGCATTTATTACCGCTAGCTACAATAATCACACCAAATATGCCTGAAGCTTCCGTTTTATTAGGTGGTCGTAAATTGGAATCAGTGGCAGATTTAAAAATGGCTGCCAGGGAATTGCATGATTTAGGCCCTAAATATGTATTATTAAAAGGTGGTCGTCTGAATGGGCCGGCAACAGATGTGCTGTATGATGGAACAGACTTTACCACATATGAAGTGCCGCGTATTAATACGGTACATACGAGTGGAGCAGGATGTACGTATTCTGCAGCAATTACCGCTGAACTAGCAAAAGGGAACACCGTACACGAAGCGGTCGAAATTGCTAAAAGCTTTGTGACAACTGCGATAGCATATGGATTTTCCTATACGGAGTTGGTTGGCCCAACGTATCATGCAGCCCAACGAATCCATGGAGAGGCACACGCCGTAAAAGTTGAGAGGAGCATGTAAGTATGAAGAAAGCGCTTATCAACATCGATTATACGTACGATTTTGTAGCGGAAGATGGGGCTTTAACGTGTGGAAAAGCTGGGCAATCTATTGAAGGTGAAATTGTTAGATTAACGGAAGAGTTTATCCATAACGGAGATTATACCGTTTTTGCGATAGATGCACATGATGAATTAGATACGCATCATCCAGAGACTAACCTTTTTCCCCCACATAATATTAAAGGAACATCAGGTAGAGAACTATACGGAAAACTTTCTACTGTATATGAGGTAAATCAGGAAAAAGATCACGTGTATTTTTTTGACAAGACAAGATATAGTGCGTTCGCTGGAACTGATTTAGAAATGAAGCTTCGTGAACGAGGAATTGAAGAACTTCATTTAATTGGCGTTTGTACCGACATATGTGTGCTGCACACGGCGGTTGACGCTTACAACAAGGGATTTCAAATTGTTGTTCATAAAGATGCCGTCGCAAGCTTCAATGAAGTTGGCCATGAATGGGCACTTGGACATTTTGTTTCATCGTTAGGAGCAACGGTTATATAACGTCAGCTAAATACACAGCAATGTGGAAAAACCGCGCAACAGTATGAGCGAATCGTGCGTCAATAAATAATATCGCGCAATAGCAATCAAGGTTCGCGCAATACGAATTCTGTTGCGCGATTACCTGTGACCAATGCGCGATTTTCCAAATTTGTGCGCGATTATCATGGTCTACCGCGCGATATTTCTATACTGTTTCCTCCAAAGCCTCCTCAGCAAAATCCAATCCGAATGATTCCGAGGATAACTCATCAGCTTTTGGTATACTACGCAACCTGGGATGAAGAACCCATACTAGCGAAACAAAACCAACTCCAAGTCCAGTTTTTATCGAATGGGAGAATGGATGATAACGACCTAAAGCATGTTTTTTGCTCCGCCTCCAGACCGATATCAGGCAAGTGGATTTTTGATCAAGTTCTAGTAAAATAATAGTACATAGAGATAATGTAAAGGGGATAGAAATGATTTTTACAACGAATTGTTTTGCGGATTATATCGTTCGGCAGGCAACAAATGAAGATTCTGTAAACATAGTAAAAATATTGACTGAAGCCGCAATCTGGCTTCGTGAAAAAGGGGTAAATCAGTGGAGCTATTTGCGAGAGGGGAATGAAAATAAAGAAATCGAAGCAGCAATTACAATGGGAAACACGTTTATTGTTGAAGATCGAAACGGTAACTTACTAGCCACTTTTAACCTTGCTTCAGAGCAAAATGATTGGGACAAGGAATTATGGGGAGATAATAGTAACGAATTCCTTTATTTACATCGCCTAGCTGTGGCTCGTGACCAGCATAATAAAGGGATTGGAACAAAACTAATGAATTGGATGACGGAGAGTACACCGGCCATCATTCGTTTAGATTGTGTCGCGCATAATCAAGTGTTGAATACATTTTATCAAGATGTGGGTTTCAACTATGTAGGTTCACACGATATGGGTGGCGAATTATTTTCCAAATATGAAAGAAGCTAGATATAGCCTCGGCTTGACTTTATATGCACATAGCTATATATTTAAAAATACAATAGACGAAACGTTGACGAGGATTAGTATAATTTGATCGTTTTTTAAGAGAGGGAATGGTTGGTGCGAATTCCCAAAACCCAGATTAGAACCTGCCTCAAGAGTTCGCCATCAGAAAAGCAGTAATGCTGTAAGATGTGCGCGGTATTATACCGTTATCAAGCTAAGTGTGCAGGGTGTTGTCCTGTGAACAAGGGTGGTACCACCAAACCTCGGTCCCTTATGCGGATGGAGGATTTTTTGTGTTTAAAATTATTATAGGAGGGTTTTTAATGGGTAAAAAGAATAAGCAATTTGTGGAAAAAATTACAGCAATGGAAGACGATTTTGCCAAGTGGTATACCGATGTCGTAAAGCAAGCGGATCTTGTAGATTATGGACAAGTTCGTGGAACGATGATTATTAAGCCATACGGTTTTGCCATATGGGAAAACATCCGTAATGAGCTAGACAAAATGATTAAAGATACAGGACATTCCAATGTAGCATTCCCGCTATTTATTCCAGAAAGTCTTTTGCAAAAAGAAGCGGACCATGTTGAGGGATTTGCTCCAGAAGTAGCTTGGGTAACACACGGTGGTGATGAGGAATTAACAGAGCGAATTGCTGTCCGACCAACATCTGAGGCGTTATTCTGTGATTACTATTCTAAAAATATTCATTCATACCGCGATTTGCCAATGCTCTATAATCAGTGGGGAAATGTTGTTCGTTGGGAAAAAACTACACGTCCATTCTTGCGGTCATCTGAATTCCATTGGCAAGAGGGGCATACAGCACATGCGACAGATGAAGATGCTACTATCGAAACGGAAAAAATGCTTGGTGTATATGCAGATTTAGTTGAGCATTACTTAGCAATTCCAGTTCTAAAGGGACGTAAAACAAACAAAGAAAAATTTGCAGGTGCAAATTATACATTGACGATCGAAAGTCTAATGCATGATGGACGAGCATTGCAATCCGGTACATCGCATCACTTTGGTTCAGGTTTTGCGGAGGCTTTTGATATTACCTATTTAGATGAAAATGGTGAAAGCCAGTTTGTTCATCAAACATCGTGGGGACTTTCTACCCGTATTATGGGTGGGTTAATTATGGTACATGGAGATAACCGAGGGCTAGTTGTGCCACCACGCATAGCCCCTACACAAGCAATGATTGTACCTGTTGCACAGCACAAGGAAGGTGTTTTAGATAAAGCATATGACCTTCGCGATCAGCTAAAGAACGTAATCCGTGTTGGAATCGATGCGAGTGATAAGTCACCAGGCTGGAAGTTTAACGAGTATGAGATGAAAGGTATCCCAGTTCGTATTGAAATCGGACCAAAGGATATTGAGAAAGAACAAGCTGTACTCGTACGTCGTGATACAGGTGAAAAGGAATTTGTTGCTTTAAATGAACTAGAAGAGCGAGTTGTAGCTCTGTTAGAGGAAATTCAGCAAAATCTATATGATAAAGCACTGGCTCACCGCAATGAAAAAACAAACGTTGCCAAGACATTTGATGAATTCAAACAAACGCTTGATGAAAAAATGGGATTCATTAAAGCAATGTGGTGTGGTGACCAAGCTTGTGAAGAGAAAATTAAAGAAGAAACTTCCGCGACTTCACGCTGTATCCCGTTTGAACAAGAAAAAGTATCCGATACATGCGTATGCTGCGGGAAAGAAGCAAAAGAATTAGTTTATTGGGCAAAAGCCTACTAAGCAAGATTGTTATTGCAGAGAAAGCTGGATGGCCAAATCGTATCCTGTTTGGTCGCAGAACCAATGCGGTTCTTGTCACTAACATGCTTCCCAATTAGTTTGGTGGACTTCAGTTACGTTATTTATGAAAAAGGTTCAAATCATTAGGGTTAGGGACATAGGTACCGCTATTTGTAAAAATGCAATGATCTAATGGCATTTTCCTACAAATAGCGGATTCTGTGTCCGTTTATTATTTTGTCTACTGCTCAAAGCATACTTTGAGCAGTATTATTTTTTAGTGTTAGTTTTTCAACGCCTTTTCAATATCGTCCTTTATACTTTCCGGTTTTGTCTGCGGCGCGAATCGATCAATAACTTCTCCTTTTTTGTTAATCAGGAATTTGGTAAAATTCCACTTTATTTGATCGGTAAGCATTCCAGGTGCTTCATTCGTAAGAAACGTAAATAGGGGATGGGCATGATCACCCTTTACATCAACTTTACTAAACATTTGAAATGTAACACCATAGTTACGTTGGCAAAAATCCGAAATCTCTTGATCTGATCCTGGATCTTGGTTACGAAATTGATTACAAGGGAACCCAAGTATCTCAAACCCCTGTTCTTTATATTCATCATACAGTTCTTGCAGCCCTTCAAATTGTGGCGTAAATCCACACTCACTCGCGGTATTAACAATTAAAACGACTTTACCTTCATATTCTTGTAATGATTTTTCTTTACCCATCAGCGTTTCTGCAGAATAATCATAAATGGTCATCTAAATCGACCTCCTTGTCAAAAATATAGCAATAGCAAAACGCCAAGTCAAAACGTCTGATTATTTACATAAAAAATACTAAACTATCAATCACCTTGCATATACTAAATAATCAAACTTTATAAAAACTTGTAGAATTAATAAAATCAAGGTAAAATACATATTAAAACGTTGTCATTATATGAAAACGTGTTCATTTTTGTCTAAATACATAATAGTCTAAATGCTGTATGTTTTAGATGAAAAAAATTATATAGAGGGGGCATTACCTTGAAGAAAAAAAGTCTATTATTAGTAGTACTTGTTCTTGCTATCGGCATGATCCTAAGCGCATGTGGAGACAGCGGTAACGGTGGCGGAAGCAGTGACGGTGGTGGAGAACCAGTAACGAATCTGACTATGGGAACTGGAAGTGTTGGCGGTGTTTATTATCCACTTGGTGGAGAAATGGCAAACCTTTGGTCGGATAACATTGATGTAGAAGGATTTGACGTTAGTTCTGTTGAATCAGGTGCATCTGTTGAGAACATTGCTAAGATCCAATCGGGCGATTTCCAACTAGGTATCGCACAGAATACAACAATGATTAACGCTGTAAATCAAACTGGTGAATTTGAAGGGAAAACAATTGATAACGTTGGAGTTATTGGTTCTCTTTATCCAGAAGCGTTACAAGTAGTTACGCTAGAATCAACTGGTATTGAATCTATTGCAGATTTAAAGGGTAAAAAAGTTGCAATTGGACCTCCAGGTGGAGCGACTCGTGAAGCAGCTGAATTGGTTTTAGCAGCTTACGGAATTGAAGAAGGTGACTTTGAAGCATACGAAGAAGGATTTGGCGATGCAAAAAGTAAACTTCAAAATGGTACAATTGATGCATCTTTCGCTGTAGTTGGTGTTCCATCATCAACCACAGATGAATTAGCAGCAGCGACTGGTGAAGTTAAATTCCTTGATATTGAAGGAGATGCATTAAAAGAAGTAACTGAAAACAGCCAATACGAAGCATATACGGTTGAGCCTGGCACATACGAATGGCAAAAAGAGCCAGTACAAACAGTAACTGCAATGGCATTGTTACTTGCTTCAACTGAACAAGTAAGTGAAGATCTTGCTTATAAGTTAACAAAAACGTTATATGAAAAATCTGGTGATATGACAATCGCTCAGGCGAAGCTAATTACAAAAGACAGCGCCTTAACTGGTGTTGGCGATTTACCTCTTCACCCTGGTGCTGAAAAGTACTTTAAAGAAGTAGGTATTATTGAATAATTGAACTGAAAGAACCGGACATATGCGTCCGGTTCTTTCTCCTCAATATTGTAAGGGGAATGGAGGTATAAGCATTGGCTATACAAGATACACAACAAATTGATAAAGATGAATTAATGGCAAAATACGATAAAGAAAGCGCTTTTCGAACCAACTTAGGGCCATGGGGCTGGGTAACACTAATTCTTGGTGGAGCATTGACGATTTTTCAGCTGTGGACTGCATTTTTTGGAGCAAAGGTTTCTTTAATACAGGGTGCAATCCATTTAGGGGCCGGATTAAGTTTAGTTTACCTGTTATATCCTATAAAATCCTCGATGACTAAACGTAGAGGAATTCCTTGGTATGATGCTTTATTAGCATTAGCTTCTTTATATACAAATTTCTATATTATTAACAATTATGATCGTTTAATAAACGATGCAATTATTTTTGGATTCACCTATATGGATCAGATTGTTGCAACAGCTGGGATTATATTACTTTTAGAAGCAACAAGACGAGTTGTAGGATTGCCTATTGTTATCATCGCTATTGTAGCTCTCCTTTACGGATTACTCGGTCAGTATATTCCTGTTGTCGGACATGCTGGATATGATTGGCCATCACTTGCTACGGAAATGTTCTTTAGCTCTAGCTCCATCTTTGGTATTCCAATTCAGATTTCATCCACATATATTTATCTGTTTTTATTCTTTGGAGTAATTTTAGTAAAAACGAACATTGGGCAGTTCTTTAACGATCTTGCACTACGCTTAACTGGTAAATATACTGGCGGTACTGCAAAAGCAGCTGTTGCGGCTAGTGGACTTCAGGGTATGGTAAGTGGTAGTTCAGTGGCAAATACAGTTGGATCAGGTTCATTTACTATCCCAATGATGAAAAATGCTGGTTTTAAGCCGCATTTTGCAGCTGCTACAGAAGCGTCAGCATCGACTGGTGGTCAAATAATGCCTCCAATCATGGGTGCTGCTGCATTTATTATGGCTTCTTATACAGGGGTTCCATATAATGAAATCATTGTGATTGCTATCATTCCAGCGGTTTTATATTTCTCTGGCGTATTTTTAGGTACGCACTTTGAAGCACGTAAACAAGGTATCTTAGGGTTAGCTAAAGATCAGCTTCCTAAAGTAAAAAACCTGGTAAAGCGGCTAGACTTATTTCTTCCGCTTGTCATTATTATCGGTTTTCTATTAGCTGGTTTCACACCTACCTATGCAGCTCTGTTTGCGATAGGAACAGCATTTGTAATAAGCTTTTTCCGCAAAGATACACGATTATCCTTTAAGGGAATTATTAAGCTACTAGAAGAGGGTGCAAGAACTGCTTTACCAGTAATTGCAGCCTGTGCTACTGCAGGTATTATCGCTGGTACAGTTACAACAACTGGTCTTGGACCAAAAATTGCCGGTGGAATTATTGACCTAGCACAAGGACAGTTTTTCTTGGTAATGTTCTTTACGATGATTGCATGTATCATTTTAGGAATGGGTTTACCAACAACCGCAAACTATGTAGTTACAGCTACAATGGCAGCACCAGCATTATTGGCGTTTGATGTCCCAGTAATTGCTGTGCATATGTTTGTGTTCTACTTTGGAATCGTAGCAGATATTACCCCACCAGTTTGTTTAGCGGCATATGCTGGAGCGGGAATAGCAGGTGCGAATCCGATGAAGGCTGGTGTAACGGCGGTTAAACTAGCCATCGCAGCGTTTATTATTCCGTATATGTTTGTTTCGCAGCCGATACTACTTCTGCAAGGCGATGCGAACGTGATGAACGTTTCGATAGCAGTGATTACTGCGTTACTCGGTATGGCGAGTATTAGTTCCGGGATGATAGGATATTTCGTTAGCTCTGTGAATTGGTTAGAAAGAATATTTCTATTTATAGGTGGATTGTTGCTAGTTTATCCAGATTTAAAGTTCTCTCTTGTAGGACTTGTAATCTTTGGGATTATTGCTACCATCCAATTTATGAAAAATAAATCCGATAAAACTGGACAACAATCATCCGTATCATAAAAAAGATCAGCGCAATGGCGCTGATCTTTTATTTACCGATAGGAAAGTATAAGTTTAAGGATTTCAGTATACGTACAAATCAAATGAAAATCAAAGGTACCTAGTATTATTAACGAAAAATACTAGGTACCTATATATATTTTTATACAGTCTGTTTCTTTTCTTCTTCGATTTTATTTAGTCGTTCTTGAACTTCTTCGTCAGTTAATCCATGCTCTTGAACATAGAGGTTACGAGGACTTGTACGGCACTCGTGTGAGCATCCACGTAAATATTTATGTTCATTTTCCTCCGAGCAAATAATTTGTCTATTGCATGGTGGATGTGCGCAATTTACATATCGTTCACACGGTTGGTCATCAAAATAATCGACTCCAACAACAACATGTTCTTTACGATTAATCGGTACGGAAATTCGTTCATCAAAAACATAGCATTGACCATCCCATAAGTCACCTTGTACGTCAGGGTCTTTACCGTAAGTCACAATACCGCCATGTAATTGAGCTACGTCTTCGAATCCTTCTTTTACCAACCATCCTGAAAATTTTTCACAACGAATTCCGCCTGTACAGTAGGTTAGAATCTTTTTACCTTCGATTAAATGTCGGTTATTCTTTACCCATTCAGGAAGGTCTCGGAAAGTTTCGATGTCTGGTCGAATCGCACCACGAAAATGTCCTAAATCAAATTCATAATCATTACGGGCATCTAATACAACAGTATTCTCGTCCTGCATTGCCTCGAAGAATTCTTTTGGTTCCAAATGTTTACCTGTGGTTTTCTTCGGGTTTATGTCATCTTCAAGACGAAGTGTAACAAGTTCTGTACGTGGACGTACATGCATTTTTTTAAACGCATGACCATCATGTTCGTCTACTTTAAAAGCCATATCAGCAAAGCGTTCATCATTTCGCATTGCGTCCATATACCTTTGCGTGTTTTCTACAGTTCCAGATACTGTTCCATTAATTCCTTCTTGAGCTACTAGGATTCGTCCCTTTAATTCGAGCTCCTTACAAAATTTCAAATGATCCTTCGCAAATTGTTCAGGATCATCTATGTGTACGTAATTATAGTACAACAAAACCTGATATTCCTTAGTAGTTGACATTGTTTTACCACCTATCATTTATATTTGCAAGATACAAATGTTTGGCGTTGACTTATTCATTTTTACTCTTGCAAGGAATTATTTTATCAGTGTTACATACTTTTTTCAACTTGAAAAAGTGGCGATCCTTTGTTTACAAGTGTTTTGACACCTTTATACCGTTGGCATTTTAAGCGCTTTATTTTCTGCCTTAAAAATTATTGATTTACTTGCATTATTTTTTGGATGGGGGTAAACTTAAAAGTGCAAAAGGAAATTGGAGTTTGAATAATACTTTACGATCTCTTTGTCAAAGTGGGTGTAAAAGTATTTATGATTCAATTACTTTGCACGATATTTGTATAAGGAGGTCATTTCAATGACTGGTAAAGTAAAATGGTTTAACGCAGAAAAAGGTTTCGGTTTTATCGAACGCGAAGACGGAGACGATGTTTTCGTACACTTCTCAGCAATCCAAGCTGAAGGTTTCAAAACGCTTGAAGAAGGTCAAGACGTTGAATTTGAAATCGTTGAAGGTAACCGCGGACCTCAAGCAGCTAACGTAACTCGCTTATAATTCATAATAAATGAAAGGTTTATCTCATTTGAGATAAACCTTTTTTTGTCAGTAAGAAAGTATTAATAAGCCAAGTTTTCTAATCTATTGGCAAATGCACTGCTTCATATCCCCCTCTAATTGTCATATAATGAAGGTAGAAAGAAGGAGGCTTTTCATGTCATCATTTAACTGGAATAAAGAAGCGGAGTCACAGTGGGATAGTAGAGCTCAGTTTTGGAATGAGCGTAGTGTAAATATGTGGGACAACGGTAGCAGAAAGGATATTATTCCATTTGTTGAAAAATATATGAATCCTGGCTCGACCGTTTACGATATTGGTTGTGGGGATGGATATGGCTCATTTAAGTTACTTAAGGCTGGCTATGAAGTAGTTGGTATGGATCTTTCAAGTGAAATGATTGCCCGTGCTAAAGAACGGGTACCAAATGAGGAAATTTCTTTTGTTCAAGGGGATGTGACCAATCTACCTTTTAGCGATAATAGTTGTGATGGTATCATGACGATTAACGTATTAGAATGGACCGAGGTACCAGCAACTGCGTTGAAGCAATTACGTCGGGTGCTAAAAAAGGATGGTTTACTTTGTGTTGGTATATTGGGGCCAACAGCTAAACCGAGAACGCATAGCTATCCACGCGTATATGGTGAAAAGGCAATTGCAAACACCATGATGCCATGGGAATTCCAGAAGCTAGCAGAGGAAAACAATTTTACATACCTTGATGGTTTTGGTGTTTACCGTGATGCTGTAAAAATACAACATCACAAAGGGCTACCAATGGAATTAAAACAAGCACTAACGTTCATGTGGGTATTTATGCTGCGAAAGGTTGAGGAATAATGGATCAACGTGAAATGGAAAAAAGGGTAGTAGAAAGCTACCAAAACGATGAAAAAATGATGATATTAATTTATGCACAGTGGTGCATTAATCATGACATTGACCCGAAAGAATTATACGGGAAAGCCTATCCTAATCAGATGAAGAACAATGCTTTACAGGAGGCGCTTGATTTAACGGTACCAAAAAAAGAGTCAGAAGAAATTCCTGACTCAACTGTTATAAACGTTTTGCAGTTATTTGGTAATGACGATTTGGCGTTTATTGTACAAGACCAAATCGATAACCGCAAGCAATGATTATCATTCAAATAGCTTAATCAATGCTTGTGTGCCGCTATCATTTTCACCTTGCTCGGCTAGTTTTGTATATAATTCTAATGAGAGCTCGAGCCCAGGTGTCATCATGTCCATTTCTTTCGCTGATTCAAGTGCGATACGCATGTCTTTGATAAAATGCTTAACATAAAAACCGGGGGCATAATCACCTTTAATCATTCGAGGAGCAAGATTACTAAGTGAAAAGCTACTTGCCGCACCTTTTGTAATACTGTCTAATACGCGTTCCGGATCTAATCCGGCTTTTTTAGCGTAAACAATTGTCTCACAGACTCCAATCATCGTTGAGGCTATTGTGATTTGGTTACTAAGCTTTGTATGCTGACCCGCTCCGGCCTCACCTTGATGGATAATATTACTGCCCATTACTTCGAAAATCGGTTTCATCGTTTGAAACGCCTTAACGTCCCCACCGACCATTATCGAAAGTGTACCATTTTGTGCGCCAGTGTCTCCGCCAGAAACTGGTGCATCTAAGGCAAATAAATTTTGTTTTCTTGCCTCGTGCCATATTTTTTCTGCCAAGGAAGGTTTCGATGTAGTCATATCGACTATATATGTATGCTTCCTCGCATTCTTTAGAATTCCTTGTTCGCCAAAATATACTTCCTCCACATCAGCTGGATAGCCAACAATAGTAATGACTACATCTACCTCTGATGCGAGTTCTGCCACGTTATTTTTCCAAACAGCTCCTTGTTCAAGTAAGGACTGCGCCTTTTCTTTTGTTCTGGTGTATACATGAAGAGTATATCCAGCATCCATTAGATGTTTTGCCATACTTTTCCCCATAACACCTAATCCAATAAAACCAATTGTTTTGTTTGTGTTCATCATCGTTTTAGCCTCCTAAATTAATTAATTCGCCATGAGTAACGATATTCCTTTTTTAGCTATTAAGGACGAGGCGAATGCCGAGTTTTTCTAAAAAAAGTATTGCAAACACCCTTATCCTATGGTAGCCTGTAAACACAATATATTGTTTTGAACTAAAAATTACATACTATATATAGTTTTATCCTACAAGTGTTGGTGGCCGAAGCGTTTGGCCTTAATAGGGAATCTGGTGAGAAACCAGAACTGTCCCCGCAACTGTAAATGTGGACGAACGAGTTAATAACCACTGTATTATTTGCTTAGCGGCATAGATACGGGAAGGTTCTCAAGTAGATGAACACATAAGTCAGGAGACCTGCCAAAGCTTGTGAAATTTCCATTCTTCGGGGCCAAAGAATATGAAATGATAGGGAAAATATCCTTCTGTCATTTTAACCGCTCATGGCCTCGTAGCATGAGCGGTTTTTTCGTACATTCATTCAAAAAGGAGAGGTTGAATCGTGACGACAGTACTAGCGACAAGCTGGAAGGATTTTTTAGAAGATAAATTAATAAAATCCTTCACTACTATGCCGGTTGAAACATTTTTACATAAACAAGAAAAAGCAAAAGAAAGTTTATCTACAGAAGAATGGGTAAACCATTTAACGCTTGAGGCATTAGCAAATATTGATGAACAGAACCCGGATTGGACGTATGTTGCATCGATGATTTATGCTGAATGGCTCTACTATCAAGCAGCAAAAAATCGAATCTATGATTATGAGCAAAAATATGGCTCACTTTATCAATTGATTGAAAAAATAACGGATATCGGGATATATGACCAAGCACTACTACAAACATATTCAAAATCTGAAATAGAGCAGCTAGAAAAAAGAATCAAGCCAGAACGTGATCAACTTTTTACTTTTATCGGTTTAAAAACGCTGGCAGATCGCTATTTAGCAAAGGACTACACGAAGCAAATTTTTGAATTGCCACAGGAACGATTCATGATTATTGCGATGACATTAATGCAAAATGAATCATCGGAAGTGCGGTTGGAATTAGTGGAGCAAGCTTATTGGGCAATGAGTAATTTATATATGACCGTTGCGACTCCAACACTTGCAAATGCTGGAAAAAGTTATGGTCAATTATCTAGCTGTTTTATCGACACATTAGATGATAGCCTACAAAGTATTTATGACAGTAACACAGATATCGCAAATCTATCCAAAAATGGTGGAGGTATTGGTGTCTATCTTGGAAAAATTCGCTCAAGTGGAAGTATGATTAAGGGCTTTAAAGGCGCTTCCTCAGGTGTACTACCATGGATGAAACAATTGAATAACACAGCAGTAAGCGTCGACCAGCTTGGCCAACGAAAAGGTGCCATTTGTGTTTACCTTGATGTTTGGCACAAAGATATTCATTCCTTTTTGGATGCAAAATTAAATAATGGTGATGAACGCTTCCGCACTCATGATTTATTTACTGGTGTAACACTACCTGATTTGTTCATGGAAATGGTCGAAGCACGTGAGGATTGGTATTTATTTGACCCACATGAGGTTCGAACAGTGATGGGATATTCCTTGGAGGATTATTACGATGAGGAGAAAGAAAATGGCTCTTTCCGTAGAAAATATTGGGAATGTGTAGCAAATCCAGAGCTTTCAAAAAAGGTGGTCCCAGCAATTGAAATCATGAAGGGAATCATGAAAAGTCAATTGGAAACAGGCGGCCCATTCCTGTTTTATCGAGATGAAGTCAATCGACAAAATGTAAATAAACATACTGGTATGATCTACTGTAGCAATCTATGTACAGAAATTATGCAAAACCAAAGTCCAACCATGTTTATCGATCAGCAGACAAAAGACGGTACGATAATGATTACGAAAAAGCCAGGTGATTTTGTTGTATGTAATCTTTCATCCATTAATTTGGGACGAGCTGTCGTTGATAATGCTTTGGAAAATCTTATTCCTATTCAGGTTCGTATGCTAGACAATGTGATCGACTTGAACGAAATACCCGTTCTGCAAGCTACGTACACAAATAAACGCTATCGAGCAATTGGTCTTGGCACATTTGGTTGGCATCATCTTTTAGCGTTAAAACGAATCAAATGGGAAAGTGATGAGGCCGTTGAATATGCCGACTCCTTATATGAAAAAATCGCGTTTTTGACCATTCAAGCGAGCATGAATCTTGCAAAAGAAAAGGAAACATATCCGTTGTTCAGCGGATCTGAATGGCATACTGGGCAATATTTTGAACGAAAAGGATATGAGGATAACAAATTTCCGTGGAGTGATTTGAAGGAAAATGTTCAACGTTATGGTATACGAAATAGCTATCTGATGGCGGTCGCTCCCAATTCATCAACCTCTTTAATTGCTGGAAGCTCAGCAAGTATTGACCCTATTTTTCGGAAGTTTTATTCGGAAGAAAAAAAGGATTTTAAAATTCCAGTAACGGCACCTGATTTAAGTCCAGATACAACTTGGTTCTATAAGTCAGCTTATTTCATTGACCAAAAGTGGAGTGTTGCACAAAATGCCGCTAGACAACGGCATGTAGACCAAGGTATATCGTTTAACATCTATGTGCCAAATGATGTTCAGGCTCGTGAGTTATTGGAAATCCACCTGCTTGCTTGGCAATCAGGTTTCAAAACAACCTATTACTTACGGTCCACATCATCTGAGATTGATGAATGTGAATCATGCTCTAGTTAAGAAGGAGGATAATCATGGAAACTTCGATTCAATCACGTGTAATTATGGATAAAGAAGCACCCAATCGTTCAACGAAAATCATAAATGGTAAAAGCTCAAATATTTTAAATTGGGATGATGTTCGCTTTGCGTGGGCGTATCCAAAATATAAAAAGATGTTAGGTAACTTTTGGACGCCATTTGAAATTAATATGGCGCAAGACCGAAAACAAATCGAAACGTTAACAGATCATGAACAAGAAGCGTTTTTAAAAATCATTGGTTTGCTCGCTTTACTTGATAGTATTCAAACGGATTATGCTGGAAAAGTTGCCGATTATCTTACTGACTCTAGTTTGAATGCATTGATGATCATACTGGCACAGCAGGAAGTTATTCACAACCATTCCTATTCTTACGTACTATCAAGTTTAGTATCTAAATCGAAGCAGGACGAAGTATTTGATTTCTGGCGAAGTGAACCGGTTTTGGAAAAGCGTAATGATTTTATTACAAATGGGTATAGGGACTTTGTTGAGAACCCTTCTGTCGAAAACCTGTTAAAATCAATTGTATATGATGTCATCTTAGAAGGGCTATTCTTCTATTCAGGATTTGCATTTTTTTATCATTTGGCTCGGAATCAAAAGATGGTCGCAACATCAACAATGATTAATTACATCAATCGTGACGAACAACTGCATGTCGATTTGTTTGTAAGGATTTATAAGGAAGTATTAGTTGAATATCCTGAGTATAATAGAGATGAAATGGCACAATTTGTGGAAAAAACATTTAAAGAAGCTGCTGAATTAGAAATCGAGTGGGCTAATTATATTATTGGAGACAAAATTACGGGTATTAATATACAAGATGTTGAAGCCTACATTAAATTTTATGCCAATACACGATGTAAACAACTTGGTTACGAGCGACCGTACCCGGAATATCGAAAAAATCCTTTGCGTTGGATCAAGGCTTATGAAGAAGTGGACTTAGGAAAATCAGACTTCTTTGAACAAAAATCAAGACAGTATACAAAAGTTAATTATGCTGATAATGGATTTGATGACCTATAGTAGTGAAATAATCTAAGCAGCTTCTCGTGTAGAGAGGCTGCTTTTTTGCTATGATGAAAAGAAAAAAGGGTTTGGTCAACTATGAAGTGGTCGTTAAAAACGTTTCAGTCGCTAACAAATAATGAATTATACAGTATTTTAAAATCAAGAGTCGATGTGTTTGTTGTCGAACAGAACTGTGCATACGAGGAGATTGATAATTACGATCAAGCGTCGATGCATTATTTTCTAACAATGGATAATCAAGTTGCAGCCTACGTCCGAATATTGCCTAGTAACACCAAATATAAGGAAGTATCAATTGGACGTGTATTGGTCTCCAAAGATTATCGCCAAAAAGGTTATGCCAAACTGATTATGAAAAAAGCAATACAGTTTATAACAGAAGAATGGAAAGAAAATGAAATTAAAATTCAAGCACAAGAGTATTTACATAAATTCTACGGTGATTTAGGCTTTATGCAAATATCAGATGTTTATTTGGATGATGGTATTCCTCACATTGACATGAAATACCAGCCTAACCAGTAAATCTAACCTGTATTTTAGCCGGTTTTTGCACAAAGTATTAGTAAGACTTTTATTAATGGAGGCGAAAGACCGTGCTTACAAATGAACAACTTTCACAATTTAAACAGCGTTTGTTACAGCGTCAAAATGAATTAATTGAGCTAAGGGAAACGGATGGGGAGTTTTCACGCCGTGAGCAAGAGTTATCAAATTATGATAATCATCCAGGGGATATGGGGACTGAAATGTTTGATCGAGAGAGAGACTTAGCGCTGTCCCAGCATTCTGAGGTTGAGTTAAAAGAAATAAATGAAGCATTGTCGTCAATTAATGAGGGGACGTATGGGATTTGTAAAACGTGCGGTCAAGATATCCCTTTTGAACGACTAGAAGCTATTCCGACGGCAGATCAATGCTTTGAACATGCTAATAACCATGCTTTTGTGGCGTATCGCCCTGTAGAAGAAGATATTTTATCGACAAACTTGCATCAGCATACTAATCATACACAGACTGGCTATGATCGAGAAGATGCGTGGCAAGATGTTGGTAGGTATGGGACATCTGAAACACCATCCGATATAGGTGGGGACCACGACGACTATGATGATATGTATATAAATAGTGATGAAAATATTGGCATTGTGCACGATGTAGAAGGAATTGGTACCGCAACATTTGATGGACATTCTAATACTGACTTCTTGCAATAGACTGTTCCAGCTGTTACAAGGTCATCTGTGTCTTAAGTAGCGAGCAAGCGGACAGAGGATACCTTATTGTGCTAAAAACACTGATTTCCATCTGTTCGCGGACACAGAAGCCCTTATTCAACGAAAAGAACAGCCTTCACCTGAAATTTAAGCAAATAAGGTACCTGGTGTCCGGTACCCTTATCAAAAAGCTAATTTTTAAGTGAATAAGGTCATCTCTGTCCGCGAAAAAGCGTGGACCAGGAGCAAGCGGCAGAGGATACCTTATTGTGCTGAAAAATGCTGATTTTCCTCTGTTCGCGGACACAGAACTCGCTTTAAACTAGCACTAATAAAGAATCCCATTTCTGCGACTGAACCTTTATAATGGTAAATCCCTTTTCTTAAATATAACAAATGCCACACCATATAAAATGACACCTGCGATACCAAGTCCAATACTTATTGGCAAAATGTTAACATTTCCTTCTGCGATGCCTGTCGCATCAAATAGTGTAAATACGGTAAAATACTGCAGCCAATCAAGTTTATCACTAATTTTTGCAAGCATATCAACTGCAAAAAAGATGAATGATAGACCGCCTGAAATTGCCAAAGCTTGTTTTTCATCATTAAATAGACAGGAAAACAGAAAACAGTATCCACTAATGACGAAAAAAAGTAAAAATGCTACAATGTTTAATTCAATAAATGAACCTGTATTAAAATTACTTTCTTCAATAAATAAATTTGCCCCGATAATACCTGTTATGGTCGTTACACTAATAATAATAGCTAGACCTAAAATAATTACAGAAGCTTGAGTGAAGACAACCTTTGTTCGTGAAAGCCCGCTTGAAAGCAAGTAAGCCATAGAACCCCTGTCTACAAGACGAGCAATCAGCTGCGTTGCAACAGTTACGCAAAAAATTAACAAGATAATGATAAACAACAATCCATAATATTCTCCAGCAACAAATCCACTCAAACTTGTTATTCCTGCATGCATTCCGAACGCTTTTAAATAGCCCTCAGGTAATGTCTCAAACATAGTATCAAACACTTTCGAATCAGCAATATATGGGTATATCCAAATTACGAGTACTAAATAAAAGATTGACCCGATGGCATAACTGCTAATTGATTTAGCGTTGTTTTTTAACATCGTTCTAAAAAGAGATCCACTCATAATTGAACACCTTCTCTATTATAGAAATGCATGAAAACATCCTCTAAGTTTTGACGGTGAATATCAATACTTGTAATTCCGCAATCACTTATTGTTCGCACAAACTGTTCATAGTCGCCCTGCACCGCAATTCTTACCTGATTTCCGTCTACCTGCTTAATTTCTAGGGAACTATTTTTTATTTTTGATACATCATCCTGCGTTTTTACAGTAACTTGGAAAATTTTGCGCTGTATTTCTTGTAGCTTACGAATGTCTTCGATGGCAACTAATTTTCCGTCCTTAATAATTCCAACCCTGTCGCTAGTACGATCTATTTCTGAAAAACTGTGTGATGACATTAGAATTGTTTTTCCGCGTTCCTTTTCTTCCTTAACGAGATCCACAAAAGTATTTTGCATTAATGGATCAAGACCGCTTGTCGGTTCATCAAGTATTAAAACAGTAGGGTCGTGCATAAACGCCGCTACGATACCTATTTTTTGTTTCATTCCTTTAGACATTTTTCGTATTGGTGTAGCGGCATCAAATTGCAACCGCTCAATGAGTTCTTCCTGTCTTTTTGTGTGCTTCATATTACGCATGCCTGCTAATAACTTTAGAAAATCTCGACCATTCATTCCGTCTAAAAATGCTGTTTCACCAGGTAAGTAACCAGTAGATTGTTGAACTTTTGCACTTTCCTTCCAACAATCTAACTGATTAATTGTCGCTGAACCTTTGTTTGGTTTCATAAAGCCCATTAAATGGCGAATAGTTGTTGATTTTCCAGCACCATTTGGTCCTAGGAAACCAAAGACCTCTCCGTCAGCTACATCAAATGACACGTCAAAAATTCCTTTTCCGTTTGGAAATTGTTTTGTTAAGCCTTTAATGGAAATTGGCATAAAATACACCTCTTTCGTAAAAGATATGAAATATTTACTTCTATATATTTCATAATATACCTATATTCATCGAAATACAATATAATTTTGAAATATTTTATTTGTTTTATTTCATATTTTTTAATAAAATTAAGACGAGGTGAACAAAATGAACGGTTTTGAACGACGAAAGCAACAAAAAAAGAATGCTATTTTAGAAGGTTCTCTCGTGCTTTTTATGAAAGAGGGTTTTCAAAAGGTCTCAATTGCGGAAATTGCAAAAGCTGCAAACGTATCCCAGGTGACCATTTATAATTACTTTGGTAGTAAAGAAGACTTAAATCAAGCAGTTATCCAATATTATATTGAAAAATTGTGGGACGAAACAGAAAAGGTATTAGCTAGTGATATGACTTTTCCAGAAAAAATTGAACAGATTATTTTCTCAAAAAAACAGTCTGCGAATGAGATGAGTGAACGTTTTTATCAGGAACTTATGAAAGATTATGCTGACGGAAACAGTTATATCGATGATTTCTATGCAAAAAAAGCGATGCCCAGAATGATGGAACTTCTTGAAGAAGGTAAAAGAGAAGGTTATATTGATTCAAGTATATCGAACGAATCCCTCATGTTGTACATTCAAATTTTTAGAGAGCAAATGCAAAGGGAGGATATATATTCTCAAATTCTTCCTATAACGGAAGATATAACGAAATTATTTTTCTATGGTCTGCTAGGTAACCATAAAAATAGTGAAACATAAGCACTGTTATTTCGTATTACAAAAGAAGGAGTGAATACAAAATGAATAATGGAAAAGGTTGTTTAAAATGTGGGAGCACAGATGCCGATCAAAAAGAGGTTGCAATGTCAGGTACGGGCTTATCAAAAATGTTCGATGTGCAACATAATCAATTCATTGTAGTCTTTTGTAAGGACTGTGGGTATTCGGAGTTTTATAACAAAAGAAGTTCAGCAGGAAGCAATATATTTGATTTGTTTTTCGGTTAAAAAAGTGTCAGCCCGTTAATACGAGCTGACACTTTTTTGAGATTTCTTTTTCTAAATAATTGTTGTTTTTGACACAAAAGACGCAAACTGCGAACTAAAGAAAATTCATGCCTTTGGTAATAGCAACGTTGATTTCCGCTGCGGGCAGTCGCTTTCCGCGGGCGGCTGGTGAGCCTCCTCGTGCTACGCACTGCGGGGTCTCACCTATGCCTTTTAATCCCGCAGGAGTCGACTGCCCTCCGCTCCAATCAACTGCCAAAATAGAAGATAATTAATGTTTTTTATCATACAAATGAAATAAGAATAATAGGGCGCAATTCCAGCGAAGGAAAAACATGAAGACTCCTGTGGGAAAAGCAACAGCTGAAGACCCCACAGGAAGTGGTTTTCTTCCGAGGAGGCTGAAGCGTTGCCCACGGAAAGCGAAATGTTTTTCCGTAGCGGTAGGTTATTTTCTATCTGAGTAGTTCGCATTTTACATTAATTACGAAGATTAAACAGCATCAAAGCTTACGAAAAAGCCATTCTTAAAAACCACTAAAAGGATTAAACGAACTCATTAATGACATTAAGATCGACCGTAAAATAAAGCTAAATGCGAATATGTTAATTACATACATGATAATCAACAAATAGATATGATCCATTGTTGACGTACGAATTTCCGATAATATTAATGTCGGAACAATGAGGATTACCCCCAATAAACTAATAAAAATGGCAATGACCCCGAAGGACACTAAGCTAATCAGACTTAAAAAATATCCTACAACAAGTAGCAATAGAAAAGGAATTAAGTAAGCTCCGAATTTTGCTGCAGTTTTTGCAAAGGTAACTTCAGATCCAGCTAATTTAAGACCAGCAAAGGTTATCGAAATAATAATAGTAAATAGTACTAAAAACTTTAGAAATGGCCATAAGAACCCAGCTGTAAATGTAGGTGGGGTAGCGAAAAAATGGTCAATACTATTTATCATGATGAAATATCCGATTACAAAAAGTAGTGCATAAAGAGATATGGAAATAATTCCGGAAATTAGATCTTTTTCATTAGCCTTTTTTGCCTCACTCGGTCTTTTAATTAGCGTAAGAATAAAATTACCGAAGTTATCCGTTATTTCCAATAGCTTATCAACAAATTCGTTTGACGACTCTTGGTTGTTTGTTTCGTTACTTGCATCTTCTTCAGATGATGCTGCAACTTCTGGTGTAGCATGAGAGTCATTTTGTGTTAACGAAGCACCACAGTTTGTACAAAATTTGCCTTCCTCCGTTTCTTGATAACAATTCGAACATTGCATAGAAATCACTTCCTTAATATTATGTATAAGTACATAATTAAGTTCGACATTTTATACAAAATTCCTCTTTATAATACAAAAAGGATGATCCAGTATTTGGATCACCCCTAAATGTTAACTTATTGCTCTCGCTCTACCAATGTCAATTCAAGAGTTTGTGCTTCACCATTACGGTATACTTCAATTTCAACGGTTTCGCCAATTTTAGTTTCTGTATACAAATATTTACGTAAATCTAGAATAGATGTGATTTGTTCACCATTAATTTTTGTAATGATGTCAAACTGTTGAAGTCCAGCATCTGCTGCAGGTGAGCCAGGCTCTACCTGTGCCACAACCATTCCACCTTCAAGATCTTTTGGTAATTCAATTTGGCCACGATATTGAACTGGAACTTGTTGAAGTGATGCTGTTACAATTCCGATATAAGGACGTGCTACTTCACCTTCATTTTCTAACTGTTTCATAATCGGAATTGCCGTATCAATTGGTATTGCAAATCCGATACCTTCTACTTCTTCACGAGCAATTTTCATCGAGTTAATTCCAATTACTTCACCTTCTGAATTAACGAGTGCTCCACCACTGTTACCAGGGTTAATTGCTGCGTCTGTTTGAAGCACTTCAGTTACCCAATCTGGTTGGTTATCACCATTTACATCGATACTTACCGAACGGTTTTTACCACTAATAATTCCTTTTGTAACCGAGTTTGCAAAGTTCATTCCAAGTGGATTTCCAATTGCCACTACCGTTTCTCCAACCTTCACTTCCTCTGAAGATCCTAATTTTGCTACAGTATCGATTTTACTTCCATCAATTTGCAGTACAGCTAAATCAGTTAATGGATCTGATCCAAGAACTTTTGCCTTAATACGTGTGTCATCGTTTAATACAACTTCCACTTCTTCTGCGCCTTCTACTACGTGATGATTTGTTACAACGTAAGCTTTACCATCTTCTTCTTTATAGATGATTCCTGAACCTGAACCAATTTGTTGGCTTGGTGCCCAAACATTTTGTTGTTGAAGATTTATAATACCAACTACTGCTTGTGATACTTCTTCGATATTGGAGGCGACGTTTGTATCACCTGACGCCAAGGTTTGTGCTATTTCAGGTGCCCCACTTTCTTGTGGAGATGTAGATTCTGCATCATTTCCATTATTGTTTATCGGTATAATGTTGTTCGTAAATAATAATACGACTACAACGGCAGCAATAACACCACCAATAATTCCACCAAATACAGCGCCTACTCCAGACTTTTTGGTTTTTGGCTCTTTCCTGTTCTCATTCGGCTGTCTTGTTGACCTTGTCAAACCAGGGTCATTATCTTTTTCTGTGTAATGTGAAGAGGTGTCATCGTCTTGAATGCTTATCTCGTCAATCCGATTTTCCTCATTGTACTTATCGTTTTGTTCCATTTATTCATCACCCTTTTAAAGATTATTTGTTTTGTCTTTGTTTCTTACTATTATAATACCCGCGCTATTTGGCAAGTTTTTGGATAGAATGTGTAAAAAGTATGTAATATACATATCATTATGCACAAATCACTTCTTATGTAAAAATGTAATTATATAAGTAGAGCGTTAGGAGGGATAATGATGCGTTATCATATAGGGGTTGTTGAGGATGATCCGAATATCCAAAATATTGTTTCGGCCTATTTGAAAAAAGAAGGGTTTGCACTCACTGTAACAGGTTCGGCTGAAGATGCTTGGGAGTTGTGGGAAACACAGCCGCCAGATATGTGGATTTTGGATATTATGTTGCCGGGGATGGACGGGTATGATTTTTGTAAAAAAATTCGTGAGGAAAGTGATGTCCCAATTATCATTATTTCTGCCAAAGATGAAGAAATCGATAAAATACTGGGAATCGAACTAGGTGGAGATGATTATTTGACCAAACCATTTAGTCCCAGGGAATTGGTAGCTAGGGTGAAGCGGTTGTTTAAACGCGCGAAACCAATATTGCAAGAATCTGAACAAGAACAAGACAAATTGAAAATTGACGAACTACTCATACGCAAAAATGATCGTCGGATATTTTGGCAAGGACAGGAAGTAGATGTGACCACCAAGGAATATGATATGTTGTTATTATTCGCCGAAAATAACAACCGGGCATTTTCGAGAGAAGAGCTCCTTGTGAAAATTTGGGGCGAAGATTATTTTGGTAGTGACCGAGCAGTTGATGATTTAGTGAAACGCATTCGGAAAAAATTAGATACTATTCAATTAGAAACGGTTTGGGGATATGGATATCGCCTGCACACTGAAGAGGAATAACTATGAAACTTCAATACCAACTTAATATTGCTTTTACGGCATTACTTCTCGTTATTATGTCTGTTACTGGCTTTGTCATCTATTCACTTCTTTTGGACTTATTAATTCAAGATGAAAAAGCAGAATTGGAACAAAAAGGTGAGATATTAGTACAAATATTAAATCAAAATCCAACACAACCAAGTGTAGATCAATTTGGTAGTTTTTTACAGGATCAAAACCTTCAATTGGTTTTATATGATTCTATTCAAGATCAGGTCTTGGATTCAACCATGCCAAGACAAATCGTCGAAGAGTTAGTTGCAGATAACAATTTTGCAAATAAAGATGAAGAATTGTGGAGTCTTGGGAATGATAAGTATGTGACCTCTAGAATCGTATTTTATCCAGAACGTACAGGAATTGAATTAATTTTGTTAACGCCGCTCGATGACTTACAGGCAGTTCAACAAGATTTTATCAGTAAACTTTTCATTGTCTTTGTTGTAGGAGCAATAGCTGCAGTGCTGTTAAGCTATTTCTTCACAAACAAACTGGTTACTCCTTTAACACGGTTGAAATGGCAATTAAAAAAAATTGAAAAGCGCCAATTTGATTCGATTGAATCAATTAAGGCAACTGGTGAAATAAAAGAGGTTGAAAAAAGTGTTTTCGAAATGGCAAACGAATTACATCGTTATATGAAATCACAGCAATTATTTTTTCAAAACGCAAGCCATGAACTTAAAACGCCTTTGATGACTATTCAAGGTTATGCAGAAGGTATCAGAGATGGAATATTCGATCAGGATGAGCGCGAAAAAGGCTTAGAAGTTATGGTTAATGAAGTGAATAGATTAAAGAAAATAATTAATGAAATGATTTTGTTGGCAAAATTGGATAGTGAACAATCATCCTACGATCCTGAAACGGTTCATTTTAACGAAATAGTGGATCAGGTTTTAGATCGAGCGTTACCTATTTCAAATGAAAGAGAAATTGTTATGGATCATGAAGTGGATGCTACGTTATCCGTGTATGCAGATCCAGAAAAATTGTTGCGAGCGTTGTTGAACATAACTGTTAATGGTATTAGGCATGCAAAGAGTAAAGTTCATATTAACGTAAGGCAAATTAACCAAATGATCACAGTTAGTATTGAAGATGATGGCCCTGGTATCGATGAAGAGATAATGCCGCAAATTTTCCACCGTTTTATTAAAGGGAAACAAGGAGAAACCGGACTTGGACTTGCGATTGCACGAGCAATAGTAGAGCAATCAGGTGGCAACATAACGGTAGGTAAGTCGGATCTTGGTGGAGCCAAGTTTATTATTGCTTTTCCTATGAAGTAAGCTTTTTTAAATTGATATAAATGCTATAGATGTTTATGAATGATAAACATACTAAGGACCAAATCCAGCAAATGAATAAAAGAGTGTTCACCATCGGCAACTTGTTGGTGGTGAGCACTCTTTTATATTTTGAAATATAAACAAGTTAAAAAGGATATCCTCTGGTACAAATAAAGTAATAGTTATTGAAGGGATCCTTAAGATTATACCATGAATCAAGTAATTTTTGCCGCTAGATTTAGAAAGAAAAACTACAAGAAAATGATATTGCCTACTCCTTTTTAATCCGAAGGTCGACCAAATAAAATATATATAAGTATAGTAAACAAAATCTTATGTCGTTTTCTGTCGTAATATGTCAAAAACTTGAACACTTTCCTAAATTACAATATAAATTTCCAATATTAATCAAAAAACACCACAATTATTCCAAATTTTAGGTAGTTTTTGCTTCCATTTTCCCAATACGTTTATCTATCATTTATTCCTATAATATTATTATATTCAAAAAAAGGAGGAATAAGGATGAAAACAGTTTTAAGAAGGGGCAACAAATTGAGTGGATTAAAACTCTCATTATTATTTTTAGTGTTTTTATTAGCATCAGGACTTACGGCTTACAAAGTTAGCGCAGATACTTTTCCATATGAATGGCCAAATGGTCATACTGTAGTATTTGACAATGTAACAAGTAATCCAGCCTATAACACACCAATTGATAGAGCAACAGAAAGGTGGGGAAATGTTTACGGAGCTTCAATATATCCGTTTTTTGATTATTCTTGGTCTTCCTCTAATGAGGTTCATGTGAGCTATGCTCCAAGCACAAAAAATAGTTATTATGGCTATGCCTTAGTATTTGATTCTGATGGCGATATGATAGGTGAATATGATTATAATACTGTATATAGTGGGAAAATTAGACTATATTCATTTAATACTGACGAATTGTCTACTAGTAACAAAACTTCTGTATTATTGCATGAAGCTGGCCATATATTAGGCCTAAAACATACTAGTCGGTATTCGATAATGAATGAATCGTATACTTTGGATATTGATTATCCTACGTCTTACGATAAATCCGAATTAGCTAATAAATATTGAAAACTATTAGAAAGGAGAAGTGATCAAATTGAGATTAGTAATAACATTATCATTAGCATTAATTATAGGAACTACTTCTGGATTAATGCTATCTAATAACAATCATGAAGCAACAGCACATGGTGTAGGTATGACTGTCCCTGCAGAAAAGGATTTTAAGTCATTAAAGAAAAATGCTGAATTCATTATCCATGCAACTGTTGATGGTAACTATGTAACAGAAAAAGTGATAGAGGACAAAGAATATGATGTTTATCAAATTAATAGAGTCTATACTGCAACAGTGAATAATAGTTTCAAAACTTCAGATGGTACTAAATATAAAAACGGTGATAAAATAGAAGTAATATATCCCGTAGGTTTTAAACAAATGAAAAGTGGTGAACTTGAAGACGATCTTCTTCCACTTAGAGATGAAATTGTACCAATTGAGACTGGGGACTATATGTTATTTCTAGACCAACTAGAGGGACAATTCTATTTTTCAAACATAAATCACGTTTACAAAAAAGAAAATAATAAAAAGTACAATAATATCTCTACTAATAGCGTTCCAGAAATAGCAATAGAAAAAATTAAAAATCATTAATAAATAAAAAAGTGTTTGCTTCCTTCATTTTAATGGAGGTCAGACACTTTTTTTACTTAATTTACAAATTGATAATTAACTGTACCATATTGGTGGGACACCAGCAAATACAGCGGCCTCACAAAGTGGTGTAATTTAAAGTAAGACTTTTGTGATTATCGAACTAAAAAAAAATAAATGATATAATTAAGTTATTAACTGAGACTGAGACAAACTTTAAGTTTGAAGAGCAAGTTAATCCTTTATGATCAGGGGTGCATACGATGGGGAAAAGAATTATTTCTTTATTTCTTGTCACTTTTATACTATTTGTTGGCTCATTTAACCATGTTCTCGCAACTATATCAAAAGACCTTGAGCCTCAAGAAGTGGTAGACAGAGCAAATGTAATAGTATTAGGCAATTATAACTTTTCAGCTAAGAAAATATATAATGAGAGAACTGCACCGTATTGTGGTATTCAGTTCAATATCGATAGAATTTATAGAGGTAATATTTCAGATACAGAACAAATAACTGCTGGGTTAGATTGTCATAACAGTACTTTGATAGAGAAATTTCAACAAGATGGCGGAAAAGTTTTGTTGTTTTTGGATAATGATGGAAAATTGGGGTTTCTTGTACCGGTAGGTGGATCTAACGGACTAGTCAAAATAAAAAATGGTGAAGTAAAGGATGAGGATGAAGAGAGAAGAGACTTCTTTAAAGAGTTCTTGGAGGAGAAAAATAACGGCTCACCCCCATTCTATATAATTGTTAGTATAATCATTATAATCATTGGGCTAATTTTAATTAATTATGTTAAAAAGAAAAAAGATAATTTAGATTTGGCTTAATACTACAAAAATAAATTAAAAGTTTCCATAGAACCTAAAATATGCTATACTTGGATAGTTTGAGTGATATGTAAAATGATAGAGGAGCGTACAACAATGCAATTAAGAGAAGATATTCGGAATATCGCGATTATCGCCCATGTTGACCATGGTAAAACAACACTTGTGGATCAATTACTGAAATACTCGGGTACTTTTCGTGACAATGAACAAGTGGAAGAACGAGCTATGGATTCAAACGATATCGAGCGTGAGCGCGGAATTACGATTCTTGCTAAAAACACAGCGATTAATTACAACGATATTGCAATCAATATTTTAGATACACCTGGACACGCCGACTTCGGTGGTGAAGTGGAACGTATTATGAAAATGGTTGACGGTGTATTATTAGTCGTTGATGCATATGAAGGATGTATGCCGCAAACTCGATTCGTTTTGAAAAAAGCATTAGAACAAAAACTTACTCCAGTAGTAGTTTTAAATAAAATAGACCGTCCGAATGCACGTCCAAATGAAGTGATCGATGAAGTATTGGATCTTTTCATTGAGCTTGGTGCAGACGACGATCAGTTGGAATTCCCAGTTGTTTATGCATCAGCATTAAATGGTACTTCAGGTGAAGAACCAGAAGATCAGCAGGAAACAATGGATCCAGTTTTTAAGACAATTTTAGAGCATATCCCTGCACCAGTTGATTCTTCAGAAGAGCCGTTACAATTTCAGGTAACGTTGCTTGATTACAATGACTATGTAGGAAGAATCGGGGTAGGACGAGTTTTTCGTGGAAAGATTAAAGTAGGTCAACAGGTAGTGTTAATGAAGGAAGATGGATCACAGAAATCATTCCGTATTACAAAGCTATTCGGTTTCATTGGCTTAAAGCGTATTGAGATTGACGAAGCAAAAGCGGGCGATATTGTTGCGGTTGCTGGTATGGAAGATATTAATGTTGGCGAAACCATTTGCCCACAAAATCATCCAGAAGCATTGCCTTTACTTCGTATTGATGAGCCAACTTTGCAGATGACTTTCCTTGTAAACAATAGTCCATTTGCAGGCAAGGAAGGTAAATATATTACTTCTAGAAGAATTGAAGAGCGTTTAATGAAGCAGCTTGAAACAGATGTAAGTTTGCGCGTTGAGCCAACTGCTTCACCTGATGCTTGGATTGTGTCAGGTCGTGGCGAGCTTCATTTATCCATTTTAATTGAAAATATGCGTAGAGAAGGCTATGAATTACAGCTTTCTAAGCCACAAGTAATTATCAAAGAGATCGACGGTCAAAAATGTGAACCTGTAGAGCGTGTTCAAGTAGATGTTCCGGAAGAATACACTGGAGCCGTTATGGAATCACTTGGTGCACGTAAAGGTGAAATGATTGATATGGTAAATCACGGTAATGGTCAAGTTCGTATCGAATTCAAAGTTCCATCACGTGGACTAATTGGTTACGCAACTGAATTTATGTCACAGACACGTGGATATGGAATTATTAATCACACATTTGATGCATATGAGCCAATTATTAAGGGTCAAGTTGGTGGTAGAACGAAGGGTGTTCTAGTTGGACTTGAGAATGGTAAGGCATCAACTTACGGTATCATGCAGCTTGAAGACCGCGGTGTTATTTTCGTCGAACCAGGTACTGAATTGTATGCTGGTATGATCGTGGGCGAACATAATCGTGACAATGACTTAACTGTTAATATTACAAAAGAGAAGCATTTAACCAATGTTCGTTCAGCAACGAAAGACCAGACCTCTACAATTAGAAAAACAAGATCGATGTCATTAGAAGAAGCAATTGAATACCTTAACGATGACGAATATTGTGAGGTTACACCAGAATCTATTCGTTTACGTAAAAAAATATTAAATAAGAATGAACGTGAAAAAGCAGCGAAAAAAGCGAATATAGGGTAACAACATGTCGGTAGAAGTAGCTAATACTTCTACCGTTTTTGTCTTCTTGATATACTAACAATTAAATACGTGGATGGAGGTGCACTAAATATGCGTCTAATGTTAATCGTCTTCAGCATATTTATTATGTTAGTCGGATGTTCAGATAAACAAGATGTTGAAAAGACTGTCGATGAACAAAATAAGGAACCAGTTACTACGGATACTGCACCAGTAAATCAACAGAGGGTTATAGCTGAAAATCTAAATGTACCGTGGGAAATTCAACGTGTGGATGATACGTTTTATATAAGTGAACGTTCAGGTTCGATTGTAACCATAAAAGATGGTGAACAGTCGAGAAAAGATGTCAATTTTGAAAAAGAAATTTCCCATCAGTCAGAAGCAGGGCTTCTTGGAATTGCTTTGCCATATAACTTTCTTGAAACGAAAGAAGGTTTCGCTTACTATTCATACGAGGAAAACGGGGAATATTTTCAACGTGTAATTAAAATGAAAGAGACGGAAGATGCATGGGTGGAAACAGAAATATTACTTGATAAAATTCCTGGCGGGGAGTTTCATCAAGGTGGCCGGATTGCCATTGGACCAGACGATAAACTTTACATTACTACTGGTGATGCGACGGAAGAAAATAAAGCGCAGCAGATTGAAAGTTTAGCTGGAAAAATTTTACGAATGAATCTAGACGGTTCTATTCCAACTGACAACCCATATCAGAATTCGTATATTTACTCCTATGGTCATCGAAATCCACAAGGTCTTGCTTGGGATGATAGTGGCAACTTGTATGCGACCGAACATGGATCAAGTGCCTTTGATGAAATTAATCGGATAGAAAAAGGTAACAATTATGGATGGCCGGTTATTCGAGGTGATGAATCAAAAGAAGGTATGGTTGAGCCAGTTGTCCATTCCGGAGAAACAACGTGGGCACCTTCAGGTATGACATACTTAGATGGGAACTTTTACTTTGCTTCATTACGTGGTGAAGGTGTACGTAGATTTGATCCTTCTACTAAAAAAGTAGAATTAATCGTTGATGGTTTCGGACGAGTACGGGATGTATTAGCAGCAGATAACGGTTTATATTTTATTACAAACAATACGGACGGGCGTGGAAACCCGGCCAAAAATGATGACCGTTTACTATTTTTGCCGATACATTAGAAAACTTGGCTTATCGCCAAGCTTTAATGGCGAAAGCCTTCGTTGCACTTATACTGATATCCATAAAAAATTATACTTTCCTATCAGTGAAATTAAAAGAAAATCTAAAGATAAAGCCGTTGCACATAAAAGTGGGCGGCTTTTTGCATACAATTTATTCCTAAAGGGAAGTTATGAGTAACCCATTAAATGTAAGCCCTTGCACTTCATGTATATACAAGTTATACTATTATTTGAAACATGTATATACAAGTAAATTTAATAGAAAAGAGGGAGGCCGGATTATGGCTACTCAAAAGGAGAAAATATACGCACCGTTAAGTGGTGAAATAAAGCAGCTTCATGCTGTACCAGATCCTACATTTGCCGAAAAAATGATGGGGGATGGATTAGCGATTGAGCCGACTGATGGAAAGGTTGTTGCACCTTTCGATGGTACAGTCGTACAGGTTTTTCCTACGAAACACGCAATTGGATTGGAAAGTAAGTCTGGTGTCGAGGTTTTAATTCACATTGGATTGGAAACGGTTTCGTTAGATGGAGAAGGTTTTGAAGCCCACGTAGCACAAGGAGATCAAGTGAAAGCAGGCGATCCGTTAGTTACATTTGATTTAGCATTCATAAATGAAAAAGCTAAGAGTAGTATCACACCGGTAATAATTACGAATGGTGATGCACTAGGTTTACTTGATAAAACAAAAGATTCTACCGTTTCTGCAGGCGAAACAGTATTGTTCCAGACAGAAATGAAAGGTACGAATGAAACTGCTGGCAAAACAAGTGGTTATCAAAAAGAGGCACAAGATATAGTTGCTGCAGTCGGTGGGGAAGAAAATATACAAGTTGTGACACATTGTGTAACACGACTACGTTTTGCATTAGTAGACCAGGATAAAGTAAACAAAGATGAACTTGAAAATCTAGATATAGTAAAGGGCTCATTTTTATCAAGCGGTCAATTTCAAGTTGTAATTGGTCAAGGAACAGTTGATAAAGTGTATGCCGCAATGTTGAAAGAAACTGGTTTAGAAGAGGCAAGTAAAGAGGATGTAAAAGCTGCAAGTGGAAAGAAACAAAATCCATTACAGCGAGGAATTAAAACGTTAGCTGATATCTTTATTCCGATTCTGCCAGCTATTGTAACTGCTGGTTTACTAATGGGTATAAATAATATTTTAGTCGGGGAAGGCATCTTTTTCGAGGATAAAGACTTATCACTTATTGAGGTTTATCCAGAGTGGGCTGGCATCGCAAGCATGATTAATATTATCGCCAATACAGCATTTACATTCTTACCTGCACTTATTGGTTGGGCTGCTGTAAAACGGTTTGGTGGTAGTCCAATACTAGGTATTGTACTAGGATTAATAATGGTTCATCCAGATTTGTTAAACGCTTGGGCGTACGGAGATGCTCTAAAATCTGGTGAAATACCAACATGGAATTTGTTCGGTTTTGAAGTAGATAAGATTGGTTACCAAGGACAGGTCTTACCAGTACTATTTGCTTCATGGGTGTTATCTAAATTGGAAGTTTATCTACGTAGAAAAGTTATTGACTCATTACAGTTACTAATTGTACCTCCAGTTGTATTACTTGTTACAGGTTTTCTGACGTTTATTTTAATCGGACCTGTTATGTTTACAATCGGTAATTTGATTACTGATGGACTTGTAACGATCTTTGACTCTTTCCCAATCCTTGGAGGGTTCATTTATGGCGCGATTTATGCACCGATGGTTATTACAGGTATGCATCACACTTTCTTGGCTGTAGATATTCAATTAATTGGTGCAACTGGTACGACATTCTTATGGCCTATTCTAGCACTTTCTAACATTGCACAAGGCGCAGCGGTATTTGCAATATGGGCTGCTACAAAAAACGAAAAACTGAAAGGTCTTTCGCTGACTTCAGGAATTTCAGCTTGGCTAGGTATTACGGAACCAGCAATGTTCGGTGTTAATTTACGTTACAAGTTTCCATTTATAGCAGCTATAACTGGTTCGGCAATTGCCGGTGCATTTATCACGTTAAGAAATGTTGAAGCGACCTCAATTGGTATTGGTGGAATGCCTGCTTTCTTATCAATCGATGGTAATTGGCAGCCGTTCTTCATCGGAATGGCAATCGTAATTATTATTCCATTTATCATTACGTATTTAATTGCGCAGCGAAAACTAGAAAAATAATACAACGAGGTGTTAACGATGACGGAACCGTGGTGGAAAAAAGCAGTTGTTTATCAAATATATCCAAAGAGTTTTCAGGATACTACAGGTAATGGCACGGGTGATATTCAAGGCATTATCACCCGCCTTGATTATCTACAAAAGCTAGGTGTTGACGTTATTTGGTTAACACCTGTCTATGAATCACCACAGAAGGATAATGGCTATGATATTAGCGATTATTTTTCAATTGATGCGTCATATGGAACAATGGATGATTTTGATGAACTGCTTCACCAAGCACACAAGCGAAATATGAAGTTAATCATGGATCTAGTGATTAATCATACGTCTACTGAAAATAAATGGTTTGTAGAATCATCGAAATCCAAAGATAATCCATATCGTGATTTCTATATTTGGAAAGACCCGATAAATAGTGATGAACCATCGAACTGGCAATCTAAGTTCGGTGGATCAGCATGGAAATATGATGAAAGAATGAACCAATATTATTTACATCTATTTGATGAAACACAGGCTGATTTAAATTGGGAAAATGAAGCGGTTCGTGAAAAGCTTTATGAGATGATGCATTTTTGGGGAGAAAAAGGTATTGATGGTTTTCGCCTAGACGTGATCAATCTCATTTCTAAAAATCAAGAATTTCCGAATGATGATGAAGGTGATGGTCGTAAATTTTATACAGATGGACCACGAATTCATGATTTTTTACATGAAATGAACCGAGCAGTTTTTTCCAAACACAATATGATGACAGTAGGTGAAATGTCGTCAACCACACTTGAAAATTGTGTGTTATATACCGACCCTAAACGACAGGAATTGGATATGACATTCCAGTTTCATCATTTGAAGGTTGATTATCCAAACGGAGAAAAGTGGACGAAAGCACCGTTTGACTTTAAAAAGCTGAAACAAATTTTATCAAATTGGCAGGTCGGCATGAATAAAGGGAATGGATGGAATGCCCTATTTTGGTGTAATCACGACCAGCCACGTGCGGTTACTCGATTTGGTAACGATGCAGATTACAGAGTAGAATCTGCTAAAATGCTTGCAACGACACTTCATTTAATGCAAGGTACGCCATATATTTATCAGGGCGAAGAAATTGGAATGACAAACCCGAATTTTAATGACATAAATGATTACCGTGATGTAGAATCATTAAATGCTTATGAGTCTTTAAAAAAGGAAGGCAAGACGGAGCAGCAAATCATGGAGATATTGCAGCAAAAGTCACGTGATAATGCTCGAACACCAATGCAGTGGTCGAATATTTCCGAGGCAGGATTCACAAAAGGTGAACCTTGGATTCCTGTAGCAAATAATTATCCTCAAATAAATGTTGAGCAGGCATTACAGGACAAAAATTCTATTTTTTATCATTACCAAGAACTAATAGCACTACGTAAAAAATTGGACGTCATCACATACGGAGATTATCAGCATTTACTTGAAGATCATCCGCAGGTATTTGCCTTCACGCGCAATTGGAAGGGTCAAACAGTTTGCACTGTAAACAATTTTTATGAGAAAAATGTAACGATTAACCTCCCATTCAACGAAGGAAATGTGTTACTATCGAACTATCAAGATTCAGACACAAATTTGCGTAAACTTGAACTAAGACCATTTGAATCGATTGTGTTTGAGGTAATTAGTGAGGAATAGTCATGCAAAAAAAATACCTAACGATCTACCAGGATTTAGTAGATAAAATTCAGGATAATTATTGGCCGAAAAATACGATGCTGCCGTCAGAAAATGAACTTACCGAGCAATATGCAACGTCTAGGGAAACTATTCGAAAGGCATTGAACTTGTTGGCGCAAGATGGGTTTATTCAGAAGGTACGTGGAAAAGGTTCAGTAGTTATTGATATAAACAAGTTCGATTTTCCTGTATCGGGAATTGTAAGCTTTAAAGAGTTAGCGGACAAATTGAACGTCACGACAAAAACAATCGTACACGAATTAAGTCTTTCAACAATAAAGGAAAGTCTATTACCAATTTTACAGCTTAGGAAATCCGATAAAGTTTGGTCAATAGTTCGTTCGAGAGAAATAGATGGAGAAAAGGTTATTTTGGATAAAGATTTTTTGAGCGAAAAAGTAGTTCCTACGCTTACAAAAGAAGTATGCGAGGACTCGATTTATCATTATCTAGAAAATGATTTAGATCTAACCATCAGTTTTGCAAGAAAAGAAATTGTTGTGGAAGAACCTTCAGAAGAGGACCAACAACTACTTGATTTAAAAGGATTTTCAAATGTAGTTGTGATCAAAAGCTTGGTCTATTTAGACGATGCTACGTTGTTTCAATATACGGAATCTAGGCATCGTCCGGACAAATTTCGTTTCGTTGACTTTGCCCGTCGTATAAATGAATAACCAAAAGGTTAAAAAGAAGCTGTATGCATGGATATAATGCATACAGCTTCTTATCATTAGCCTTGATATTTGGATTTCTTTTGCTTTTTTTCATTGGGGATATACTTTGTAAAATATACGGCAAAAATCAAACTGATAAAGGATAGCCCCCATGAAACGATACCGTTCCAACGAAAATTAATTTGTAATCCAACAAATAAGATAACCACACTTAGTATAATAAATATGGTTGTTAAATAGCGCTTCATCCTTAACACCTCAGATAAAAGGTATAAATAATATCCTTTTATTTATATCATAATTTGTAACGGTTGAGAACGCAAAAGAGAAAAATTTAATCAGTATTTAAAATTGACGCAACGTTTAGTGACCTGCGACATCCCTTTTGGTGAAAAATATCCATGTAATTGCCATGAAGATAACATAATAAACAACAAGGACTATGATCGAGAATGTTAATGTCATACCTTCTATGAATGGCGTGCCTGTTGTATATTGTGTTAGATCAGTATTTGCAAATAAAATATATTTTGACCACGCCTTATCAGCGAAAAAGCCCGCAATCGATGTTCCCGCGAACATGAGAAATATTGCAGTTCCAATAGCTAGAGCGCTTTGACGGAATATAGCTGAAATCATTAGAGCAAAGGTAGCCATCATTAATAACGTTATAAGTTTTAACCCGTATGCAGATACAATCTGTGAGATAACGGAAACCTGTTCGAATGAACCATCTTGACTTGCAACTGTTTGTGGATTAAAACTATTTATGCCAAAGAATATAACACCGACGATAAACGTTAATAGTAATGTAAATAGTAATGTCCAAAACGCAAATAACAATACAGAGACATATTTAGCCAATAGAACTTTTGTACGAGAAATAGGACGAATGAGTAACAGCTTAATCGTGCCCCATTTAAACTCATTAGCAATAATTCCTGCTGCAACAATTATGGTGAATAATGTTACAAGTGATGACAAGTATTGATTTTCTAAAACAAACTGCCATCCATCAAAGTTTGCTGGCATGATGTCGTTTTCTAGATAGAAATTATTTTTCTCAATCTCAGTTGCTATAAAACTATTTGCTGTTTCCATCCCTGGCGCATCTTCCTGCATATTCTTCATATCTTCTTTAAACTGTTCATTTTCTTTCTGCAGTTCTTGACGCCACGTATCTTCTTCGTATTGATTAGTAACATGGTCTTCAAAGAAGTTAGACATAATACCAAGACCAATGATAATGACCGCCAAAATAATATACATGGACCAAGTGGATTTTCTAATATATGTTTTTATTTGTTCATTTTTAACGAGTTGAAAAAAATTACTCAATTGTGTTCTCTCCAATCAAATCAAAGAATTTATCTTCTAGTGTAGTTTTTGATACTTCAACTTGGTAGATAGCTAGCTGGTTATCAACGAGTGTTTGAATATATGTTGGAATGTTCTTTTTATCGCCTGAAAAGGTTATGACATCGCCAACAATCTTCCCATCGATTTCATGATGTGTTTGTAATAATTCGAGTGCTTTGGCTAATGGTTCTACCTCGATTTGTATTTGATGGACTTGGTTTTCTGCTGATGTATCATGGAGAAGTTGTGTTGAAATAAGTTCTCCGTTTTTAATTATTCCAATTCGATCGCACATTTGCTCAACTTCTGATAGTAAGTGACTGGAGATAATTACTGCTACATTTTCGGTTTCTGCAAGGTTACGAATGTATTTACGTATTTCTCGTATACCTGCAGGATCTAGTCCATTAGTTGGTTCATCAAGAATTAGTATCGATGGTTTATGTAATAACGCTTGGGCAATTCCTAAACGCTGACGCATCCCAAGCGAATACTTTCCAGCTCTTTCTTTAATCGGTTTCTCTAAACCTACTAATTTAACTACTTCACGAATTCGTTCGTTTGTTATTCCTGGGATCATACGAGCGTAATGTTTGAGATTTTGCCATCCACTCATGAATGGATACATCTCTGGATTTTCAACGATTGCTCCGACCTCACGAATAGCTGCTTTATGATTTGTTCGAATACTGTTTCCAAGGATCCGAATATCGCCTTCCGAAATGTTCATTAAGCCCACCATCATTCGGATTGTTGTCGTTTTACCGGCACCATTCGGACCAATGAAGCCGAAAACCTCTCCTCTATTAATCGTAAATGAAAGGCCTTTTATGATGTCTTTTTTTCCTATAGTTTTTTTGACATCTGTTAGTTGCATTGCTGGTTGTGTCATTATATAATGACCTCCTTTTCCCTCTGTCTGACTGTATTACGGACTTCGAATTAAAAATGTTTCAGTTTTTAATAGAAAACTACGCCTATCGCCAAGCTTTAATGGCGAAAGCCTTAGTGGCCCTTATACTGATACCCATAAAACGTATACTTTCCTATCAGTATAAAAAAACGCCACCTTTCTGTGCGAGAAAGGTGGCGTTCGCTTGTGTTGAACGTATTAGTTGTTTTGTTTTGCTTCTTTTATTTTCGACTTGCGGTAGCCGCCAGCCGCATCTGCTTGCTTGAAATCTTTCGTGTACAATACTTCCTGCGCATCGGAAAGCTGTTTGTTTTTTGTTGGTTGATATTGAGCTTTTGGCATCTTTATCGACCCTTTCTTCAAGTAAAAAATTTGCTTGAATAAAACGTTTCCCGCTATACATAACTTAAAACGTAAAATCTAGATAATTAGACTATTTATTCGTGGAAAAGTGATCCATTCGCGATTTAAAACCGTATACTATGTAGAAGCGTCCTTTTTAATAGGTGCTTCACATCTCTCCGAATAGGGTAATTATGATATGATAGCCCTATATATCTTTTCAAAAGGAGAATGTTATGCGAGAACAAGATGTTGAACTATTCAATCGAGCACAAGCACAAGATGAACATGCGCTCGAGCTACTATATGATCGCTATGAAAAACTATTGTTTTCATTCTCGTTTCGTATGACCAAGAATAAGTTTCTTTCAGAAGAAATTGTACAGGATGTTTTTACGAAAATATGGTCAAAACAACGAAACTTTGATGAATCAAAAGGGAAATTTTCATCTTGGTTATTAACTGTAACGCGTAATGCTACAATTGATATGCTAAGAAAGAAGCAGGAAACGCCCTACGAACTGGACGAGAGAGATGCACTTCATGATGCGAATCCTTCAACAGAGGACCAAATTGAATGGAAGGAAAAAAGTGAGGAAATTCGTGAGGCAGTAAAACAATTAACTGATGAACAACAAGAGATAATAGAGATGTTTTATTTTAAAGGAATGTCACAATCGAAAATAGCGAAAGCATGTGATATACCACTAGGCACAGTGAAAGGGAGAGTGAGGCTCGCATTGAAACATTTACGCGGCTTACTGTCACCTACGAATGAAAGGGGGGTTCAGGATGATGTCTAAAACATGTGATTTGTTACTAGATTATTTCAACAATCAACTGACAAAAGAACAGGAAGAAGAATTTGAATCACATCTGTTAGAATGTTCGGAGTGTCAAGAAGAACTAGCAGAACTACAGCAGTTAACAGAAGACCTTCCGTATAGCAGTGAAGCTATTGACCCACCTAGTGGTATGAAGGAACGTGTACTATCTTCTATAATTAACGGAACAGATGAAACAATAGAAGAACCTGAACAACAAAAAGAAAGAGATAATGTAACGTCAATTGAAGATTATAATGAACCAAAAGCAACTAAGAAAAAAGGATGGTATAAGCCACTGATTGCAGCAGTTTTAACTTTATCCTTAGTTGGTAATGGAGCAGCATTAGTGTATATAACGGATCAACCTGAAGAAAAAGCATCACCACCAACAACGGAGGATAACTCACTTGATGCCATCCAAAAGATGCTTTCATTAAGTCCTTCTGAAGGAGTAAGCGCACAAGCAACTGCAATGATGATTGAACAAAATGATAAAACCAATCTAGTAGTGCAGGCAAGTGATTTACCACCTCTAGAAGGCGAAGAAGCATATCAAGTCTGGGTACTTGAGGATGGAAAACCATATCGAGCAGGAACTTTTGTTTCAAATAATGAAGGAGCAGGTGCTGTATCGTATATTATGAACTACGAAGGTGATCATAATTTCGATACCATCGCTATTACAAAAGAACCAACTGCTAATAGTCAAACTCCACAAGGTGAGATTATATTAAGTTCACCTTTATCATAATTGAGTTCTATGCGATCAATTAACTCGTTTTAATGATCAGTATAACGGACGACAGCATTCCAATTCTACATTGTAATTGGTGTGCTGTTTTTTGATATTTAGAATTTACAATTACTGTCCAGATTTGAAAAATACGGTCCGAATTTATAAAATACGATCCAAATTTTAAATTTACGATCCGCCTACCTATTATAATAGTTATTAGATAATACTTTTTTATAAAAAATAACAAAGATATAAAACAGTGTCATGTAGGCGTTCAGGAGTATAAATCAGCTAAAATAACTAGATTTTTTAAAAGTTTTTTAGATAAAAGTGATCCAAACCCAATTCATCTTCGTTAGCTAAGTAGAAACAAAATAATTAATAAAACACAAAAAGGAGTTGTTTTTTAAGATGAATTGGAAAAAAGCATTAGTCGTAGCACCAATGAGTGCAGCATTATTATTTTCGGCGAACGGAGGATTAGTAAACGCAGCAGAAACAACGGAGGCGCCAACAGTGAGTAATGCAGCTGTTGATCTAAGAGCGACACTCGGATCGTTGTTATCTGAGCACGCTAATCTAGCAATTATTACGATGCGTAAAGGTATCGAAGGAGCGGAAGACTTCGAAGCAGCAGCAGCGCAGTTGAGCGAAAACACACAATTGTTATCAGACGCAATTGCTTCAGTGTACGGTGAAGAAGCAGGAAAAGCATTTAAAGACATGTGGAGTGCACATATTGGATACTTTGTTGATTATGTAAAAGGAACTGCAAATGAAGATGAGGAAGCGAAGCAAGCAGCATTAGAAGAGTTGTCTCAATACCGTCAAGATTTCTCAGCATTTCTTGATAAAGCAACTGAAGGACGTGTAGAAGCTGATGCATTAGCTGAAGGTTTACAAACTCACGTTAATCAATTAATTGGAGCATTTGAATCATATGTAGCTGGTGACTATGCAAAAGCATTTAGTCAACAAGCAGAAGCTAGAGCACATATGTATATGACAGCGAAGGGTCTATCTAGTGCAATCGTAGCGCAATTCCCTGAGAAATTTAATAACGAAATGGCTGTTACACCAGCAGCAGATCTTCGTCTAACGTTAAACAACCTACTTTCAGGTCACGTTGCATTTGCTGTAACTGCAATGCAAAATGGTAGCGAAGGTGAAGAATCAGCTGAAATCTTTAAAGCAAATGCGGCACAGCTAGCAACAAACACGGATAAACTTGCAGGAGCAATTGAATCGGTTTATGGTGCAGAAGCAGCAGCTAAATTTAAAGAAATGTGGAGTAACCATATTGGATACTTTGTTGATTATGTAAAAGCAACTGCTGCAGGAGATGAAGAAGCGAAGCAAGCAGCTCTTGATGAGTTAGCTCAATATCGCCAAGACTTCTCAGCATTTATGGAAACTGCAACTAATGGAGAAATTACTGCAGACGCGGTATCTCAATCATTACAAATGCACGTTGATCAATTAGTAGCTGCATTCGATGCTTATGTAGCAGGTAACTACGAAGAAGCGTATAACCAGTTCCACGAAGGTTACATGCATGCAAATGATATTTCAAAAGCACTTTCTGGCGCTATCGTAGCACAATTCCCAGATAAGTTTGCTTCTGATATGCCTACTGATATGCCAAAGACTGGTTTCGAACCAGCAGCTAACAATGACATGATGATGCTTTGGTTATTAGGCGCAAGTGCAATTGCTCTAGCAGCATTTGTAGCAATCCGTAAATACCAGGCAACTGAAGAAAAATAATAGATTATAAAGGCAGGGGGTCAGTGCGATGCGGACATTGCTAAGTATTCTCTTACTATCCATTTTAGTTGGCTGTGGTCAGATGCAAAGCACTGACTCCAGCCAATCTAATCAAGATAGTAACGAAGAAAAAACAACTGAAGAACAACCAGTTGAAAAGAAAGAAACAGAAACCAAAAATATGTCTTCTACCAAAAGTACAAGTGAAGATATGCAAATTTATCAGGACGCCTTTGGCGATCCAGTTGAGGAAATAGTTCCTGCCACCATTACAATCGAAAGCATTGGTGTAAAAGCAGATGTAGAAAAAGTTGGATTATTAGATAATGGTAAGATGGGAAATCCAAAAGATTATCGTAATGCTGCATGGTATGAAAAGGGACCGAAACCTGGTGAGCAAGGTAGTGCAGTAATCTCTGGTCACGTAAACGATCCAAAAGGCCACGGCGTATTTTGGGACCTAGAAGATCTAGAGGTTGGGGAAGAAGTAAAGGTTTCTGATAAGAACGGCAAAACGTTAGTGTTTGAAGTAGTAGATAAAAAAGCCTTTGAACTTGGTGAAGCACCAGTTGAACAAATATTTGGATATACACCAAGAAGAATGCTAAATTTAATTACTTGTGCCGGTGATTATATAGATGATCTTGGCACACATAACAAACGTCTCGTCGTTTATACCGAATTGAAAATGGAAAAATAATAGAATCTAATCAGAGCTGACCTATCACAAAAGCGTGGTAGGTCAGCTTTGTTTTTTAAGAGATTGATGTTTTTGACATAAAAATGGAATACTGGAGGCTTTTATCCTACGTGAAAATCGCGGCGCAGACCGCCTGATGCGGACACAGAATCCGTTATTTTTACTTTTCGAACATGTTTTTGGGGTTATGAGGACAGAGGATTCCTTATTTAATGAGAAATAGCAATTTCAACGTGTTTTTAACTAAATAAAGGATCCTGTGTCCACGAACAGTCACATATGGGTCAATTTTGTACGAATAAAGGATCTGGTGTCCGCTAATCACAATTCTTCCGGTATTATGCCCTTGCCTAAAAAAGTCGAGGCGTTACCAAGCGGCAAAGAAGACACTACGAAAACGTGTAAACAATAAAATGAAAAAAAGGACTCAACTTAGAAGATTCCTAAGCAATAAACATCTGTTTGAATAGTCAAAAATATCTTTATCGTTCATGATACAACAGGTATACTGAATATACATAATACAAAAATAGGGGTGAAGAAAGTGCGTGAGGTTTTAATAATAGATGGGTATAGAACTGCTATTGGAAAGCGTAATGGGGCATTTTCAAATTTTCGTCCAGATGAACTTGCAGCAAATCTATTACAGGAATTAGTAAATCGTTCAGGTGTACGAAAAGAAGATGTAGAGGACGTTATTTTAGGCTGTGTTACACAGGTCGGTGAGCAAGGCGGTAACATAGCAAGGACTGCTGCATTAATTGCAGGATTTCCAGTAGATGTACCGGGAGTAACCATTGACCGTCAGTGCGGTTCGAGTCAACAAGCGGTTCATTTCGGTGCACAGGCTATTGCATCTGGAGATATGGACATTGTCATTGCAGGTGGTGTAGAAAGTATGTCACGTGAACCGATGATGTCAAACATGAAGAATGTTAAACCTAGCAAACTTCTAACCGATTCATATGAAATAGTAAATCAAGGAATTTCCGCAGAAAAAATTGCTGATAGATGGGGATTTTCACGAGAAGAACTAGATACGTTCGCATTAGAAAGTCATCGAAAAGCATTACATGCGATTCAACAAGGAAATTTTGAAAATGAAATTGTTCCTGTTGAAGTGATGAATGAGGATGGTAGCAAGGTTTGGATGAAAAAAGATGAAGGTCCTCGTAAAGGATCAACACTTGATACTTTAGCCGGTCTGAAGTCTGTTTTTCAGGAAAATGGAAAAATAACAGCTGGAAATGCTAGTCAAATGAGTGATGGGGCATCTGCAGTGATATTGATGTCACGAGAAAAGGCTGAAGAACTTGGCCTCACACCCAAAGCACGGATTGTTGCCAGAACGGTAGTTGGATCAGATCCTACACTTATGCTGACCGGACCAATTGCTGCGACAAAAAAGGTATTAGAAAAAGCAAAACTTACACTTCATGATATGGATCGCTACGAGGTAAACGAGGCATTTGCGTCCGTTCCATTAGCCTGGCTAAGCGACTTAGATGCTAATCCAGAAAAATTAAATGTAAATGGTGGTGCAATTGCACTTGGGCATCCATTAGGTGCCACTGGAACCAAATTACTTGTTACGCTAGTAAATGAGTTGGAACGGATTAATGGAAAATACGGTCTCCTAGCAATTTGTGAAGGTATGGGAATGGCAAATGCAACCATTATTGAACGACTATAAGGTGGGGATGGTTTGATGGAATGTAAAAATCTATGTGCGATAGTAACAGGTGGCGCGTCTGGTTTAGGAGAGGCATGTGTTAGAAGAATCGTAGAGTCCGGCGGAAAGGTTGCGATTTTTGATCTGAACCGAGAGCGTGCCGAATCACTAATCAACGAAATTGGATCGAACCAAATTTTGTTTAAAAAGACTGATGTAACCTCAGAGCAAGAAGTAGAACTAAACGTAGCAGAGGTGGTAAATACGTTTGGCAAAATAAATGGGTTAATTAACTGTGCTGGAGTTGCGACACCAGGCAAAGTACTAGGTAAAAAAGGTGTAATGGAGCTTGGAGCTTTTGAAAAAGTCATCAGGATTAACCTCTTAGGAACGTTTAACGTTATTCGTATTGCTTCGTCGTTCATGCAGAATAATGAACCGAATAAAGCAGGGGAACGGGGCGTCATTATTAATACGGCATCTGTTGCTGCATTTGAAGGACAAATCGGGCAAGCCGCATATAGCGCATCAAAAGGTGGAGTAGCAAGTATGACATTACCACTTGCTAGAGAGTTTGCTAGATATGGGATTCGGGTTATGGCCATTGCACCAGGGCTCTTTGAAACGCCGATGTTTGATACCTTACCAGAAGCTGCTAAGCAAGGTCTAGGTGCCAGGGTGCCTTTTCCCAATCGATTAGGTAAACCATCTGAATTTGCAAAACTAGTTGAAAGCATTATGACTAATTCGATGTTAAATGGGGAAGTAATCCGTATTGATGGCTCCATACGAATGCAACCAAAATAAGGAGTGTTATGATGCGAAAATATCGATTCGAGACGGATGATCATGAAATGTTTCGAGATGCACTTAAGAAATTTTTGGAAAAAGAAGTAACGCCATACTACGAGCAATGGGAACAAGATCGAATAATACCGCGGGAGTTCTGGAACAAGATGGGTGATATGGGATTTCTGTGTCCACATGTTGAGGAGCAATTTGGAGGATTGGGATTAGATTTCACTTATTCTGTTATTCTATTAGAAGAGTTGGAAAAAGTAGGTACAAGTCTAACTGGAATTGGATTACATAATGATATTGTGGTACCGTACATTGAATCATATGGCACGATGAAACAAAAGGAGCGTTTTCTGCCCGGGTGTGTGACCGGGGAACATATTACAGCTGTTGCAATGACCGAGCCAGGGGCTGGTTCTGATCTTGCAAATATACAAACTACTGCAATTCGAAAAGGCGATCACTATATTGTAAACGGCCAAAAAACATTTATTACCAATGGAATCCACGCTGATGTAGTATTAGCTGTGGTTAAAACCGATCCGAACGCAGAACCTAAACACAAAGGAATCAGTTTAGTAATCATTGAAGAAGGGATGAAAGGATTTTTCCGTGGTCAAAAATTAAATAAAGTTGGCATGCATGCTCAGGATACAGCCGAACTCTTTTTTGATGATTGCATCGTACCCATTGAAAATCTAATTGGTGAAGAGGGGAAGGGCTTCCGTTATTTAATGGATAAATTACAGCAAGAGCGTCTAGTAGTTGCAATTGCTGGCCAAACTGCTTCAGAAGATATGCTCGACATGACGGTGAATTACGTGAAAACACGCCATGCTTTTGGCAAGCCAATTAGTGCTTTTCAAAACACACAGTTTCAACTAGCTGAAATGTCAACTAAAGTAGAGTTAGGCAAAACATTCCTTGAATCACTCATAGAAGATCATGTAGCTGGAAAAGATATTGTAACAAAGGTTTCGATGGCAAAATATTGGTTAACGGAAACAGCAAAGGAGATTTCAGCGACTTGTATGCAGCTTCATGGAGGCTACGGTTACATGGAAGATTATAAGATTGCAAGAAGGTATCGTGACACGCCTGTTGCAGCCATTTACGCTGGTTCAAATGAGATTATGAAATCAATTATTGCTAAAAATATGGGGCTGTAATTAGAGGAACTATGCATTCGCTTATAGCAAATGCTGAAGTATTTCTCTATGGTCTACCATTTTTTTGACGTTATAACAAAAAAAGGAGTACGCTAATGAATCAAACGAAAATAGACATAAAAATTAGGGAAAGCTTTTGGTTCATTCCGGCAGTTTACGGTGTAATATCTATCTTGTTGGTTATTCTTATTACGATAACGGATGGCTGGTTAATTTCAAGTTATAAAAATGAACTACCGAAAATATTGCTCACAACAAACAAAGTTGCAATTGATTTATATGCATCACTTGTAACAGGTATATTAACTATGACCACAATCAGCTTTTCTGTAATCATGGTAGTGTTGACTACATATTCGACGCAATTTTCACCGCGTACCTTGCAGGATTTCATGAGAAGTCAAACAACCCAACACGTTTTAGGAGTCTATTGTCTAGGTTTTATCTTTGCTCTTGGCCATTTGTTAACTGCTGGAAAAGAGTCTTCAGTCATTGGACCGATTTTCATGGTGATTGTTGCTATGATAACGCTTGCTTTTTTTGTATATTTCATTCATCACTCAGCAAGATGGATTCAAGTGAATAATTTGATTGGCAAAATACGTAATGATGCAACACAAGTAATCAGAAACACGTATAGCCAGAAGGAATATTCCGGTTTTGAAAAATGGGACGAAGAAGAACTTACGAAAATAAGGTCTAATAACAGACGAGTAATAAAAGCCTATGCTTCTGGATATATTCAAAAAGTGGAATGGGAAGAGCTTGTCAAGCAGGCAACAAATCAGGGATGTATGCTGCATGTCCATGTCCAAATTGGTGACTTTGTAACGAAGGATTTGCCAATTATGAGTGTAATTGAAACGGAAGAATGTGAGGATAATTATGCATTTAAACAGTTTCTTATTATAGGAAACGAACGTACAGATCTTCAGGATGTAGAGTTTATGTTGCAAAAACTTGTAGAGATTGCTTTGCGTGCCATATCACCAGCAATTAATGACCCGCATACGGCGATCAATTGTCTCAATCGGATTGGCGCACTACTTAGTGAGATTGGGGAAGTATATGCCGAGAATAAATATTTAGTAGATAAAGATAAACAATTACGGGTTATTTGTGAGCCGAAAGTATTTGATGAATATTTGTATAAATCTTTCTATCAAATCCGTCATTATGGGAAAGAGGATGTTTCCATACTTTATGCGATGATTGAGGTATTGTATAAGATTGCCGTTGTGAGCAGGAGCCCTATAAAGAAAAAGGTTTGGAAGTTTCACTATTATATCATGGATGTTATTGTTTGGGATAATTTATCTGAATTGGACCGTATACATTTGAATAAAATGTATAAAGATTTCGAAGCATTATGTTCACCAGAATAATCGGTGTGTGAATTTTGTCGAAGCGTGTTTGGAATGTGATATGATAGGAACAAAGGGGTGACTTATCATGTTACGCTACATAATTCTATTTCTTTTATATATACATGTTACATTACTAGTTGCCTGTAATGAGGATATATACGAAGCAACGGACAACCCAACGGATCAAACGATTATTCAAGATAAGCAAATTGATACGAAATTTTTAACTATCAAAACACACGAAATCTCGCTCTCTGCTATTGGAGATTTATTAATACATGAAACAGTTTATCAGGATGCATTTAATGGTACACAATATAACTTCAATCCGATGCTTGATAAGGTAAAACCTTTTTTGCAAAGACCTACCATTTCGATGGCTAATCAAGAAACAATGATAGGTGGTGTCGCGCTAGGATTATCGACTTATCCTGCATTCAACACGCCACAGCAAATGGGTGACGCATTGAAGGAGGCTGGGATAGATCTCGTCACAATCGCGAATAATCATACGTTAGATCGTGGAGAAGTCGCCATCCAGAACGCTATTTCTTATTGGGAAAAAATCGGTATGATGTATACTGGCGCATATAAAAGTCAAGAGGACCAGCAAGATATTCGTGTTATGAAAACGGATGAAAATATAGATGTTGCTTTCCTTGCCTATACGTACGGAACGAATGGAATTCCAGTCCCGGAAGGAAAAGAATATCTAGTTAATTTGATTGATCGAGAAAAAATAGCCTCTGATATTAAAAAAGCAAAGAAACAATCTGATGTTATTGTCTTAAGCCTCCACTTTGGAAATGAGTATGAGCGTATGCCTTCTGAAGAGCAAAAGGATCTTGTGCAATTTGTGGCAGACCTAGGGGTACAGGTTGTAATAGGACATCATCCGCACGTTTTACAACCTGTAGACTATGTTGAAGGAAAGAATGGAAATAAAACGTTTGTTGCGTATTCACTTGGAAATTTTTTATCGGGACAGGATGAGTTTTACCGTCGAATAGGTGGGATGCTCAACATAACAATTCGAAAAACGGTTGTAGAAAATGAAGGAACAAAGATTGATGTGATAAACCCAAAATTTCTTCCTACCTTTGTAAATTATACGGATGAAACGAATTTTGAGGTAGTACCAATGTTTCAACTAACAACGAAACAACTTCCGAATGCAAACAAACATTACAACGAAATGAAGACACACCTGTCTCAATGGGTGCCAGAACTAGAGTTTATTGAGAAATAAAAAGATAGATAACGAGGGAGTTCAATAAATGGAGTGGAAAAATATTTATCGAGGCATGCTAATGGGGGCAAGCGATGTAATCCCCGGTGTCAGCGGTGGCACAATCGCGGTATTATTAGGAATTTATGACCGATTAATTGAAGCGATTAATGGAATCTTCAGTAAGGATTGGAAAAAACATTTCGGCTTTCTAATACCACTAGGAATCGGTGTTGGTGCTGCAATTCTTTTATTGAGTCGATTAATTGAGTGGTTGTTTGAGCATTATCCAGGCCCAACTCAATTTTTCTTTCTAGGATTAATAATTGGTATCTTGCCATATCTATTTCATGAAGCGGATGCTAAACGGACCTTTGAAGGAAAGCATTATCTATTACTAATTATCGGTGCTATAATCGTTGGTTCAATGGCATTCATTCGAACTGGAGAACCTAGTGTTATTGAAAACTATACAATGACCACGTATATCGTATTATTTTTTTCTGGTATGTTGGCAAGCAGTGCAATGATTTTACCAGGTATTAGCGGTTCATTTATGCTTTTACTCATTGGTATATATCCAACAATTATTAGTGCTATTAGTAATCTGCAACTAGATGTTATCGCTGTGACTGGAGTTGGTATCATTATTGGTATTCTTGTAATGAGTAAAATCATTCACTTTTTTCTACACAATTATCGATATGCAACCTTCGCGCTTATTATTGGATTAGTTATCGGTTCCATTTTTGTTGTATATCCGGGATTTCCTTTAACTTCTTCTCTGCTTATCCTTAGTGTCGTGACTTTTGCGATAGGATTATTTGTTGCTTATGTACTTGGTCGATTTGAGTATAAGCAGTAAATAAGACAAGTTGATCAAAAATCGATACAATTAGGACAGATACAATGAAGGAGTGATTTTAATGGAACAACTAAATACAGAAGATAAGTTTTACGAAGTTATCCAGAGTGAAAAACCTGTTATTGTAAAGTTTTTTGCTGACTGGTGTCCAGACTGCAAGCGTATGGACATGTTTATCGGTGACGTGATGGATGAATTTTCGGGTCATGATTGGTATCAACTAAACAGTGATGAAGTTAAAGGTCTAGCAGAGAAATATGAGGTTATGGGGATTCCGAGCATTTTACTTTTCCAAAACGGTGAAAAGATTGCGCATCAACATAGTGCATATACAAAATCACCAGAATCAGTAAGCGAATTTTTACATGAAAAGTTGGATTAATACGAGAGATTGGGACATAACTAGTCCTATCAATTTAAATAACGAACAATGATCTATAATAGCTCCGGAAATATACGTAGACTCCTGCGGGAGGAATGGCATCGGTGAGACCCCGGAGTGCGTCTAGTAAGGAAGGCCGACTAAAACCGTCCTTTGCGGACAACGTCGGCATACCCCTTGCCGGGGCAAGGAGGCTCACCAGCCACCCTAAGGTGCGCGAAGTATATTTCCGGAGCGGTTTTTTACACCATTTTAAATTATAGTTCAGATTCTCTTTGATAAAATTACTTTTATTCTAGCCTCTTTAAATCAAATCAAACTCCAGTTTATTATCATTCGTAAAGGTTATTTTACTATTTTGTAATGGAAATTGATTTTTATTTAGTTTTCTGGGCTTTAATTGATAGATTTTCGTGAAAGTCTCTTTATCTATTCCACCAACGTTTATTTGTCTGATTGTTTGTGTATTCAATAAGCTAGTGTCTGGATATGCCTCTCTAGGATTCTCCCATTCGATCAAAAATGGTAGAACCTCAGTTTCGTAATTATATGTTGGAAAAAGCATTCTCCACTTCAACACAGATCCATCCGGCTTCTCACGCTTTGCAGAAATTGGACCATTAAAAGGTATGTTGTTTTCTTCAAAATGTGCAATAAATTTGTCCATTTGATTGGTCCTAAGTGCAAACTGAAATGGACCGACATCCTTCTTATTTAAAACATGCATGAGATGTTTGACTAATAGATTATCTGCTTTATTTGATTTATCGTTATCAAAGCTCCCTAGCCATTCTATATAACTATCATTTGAAAAATAAGACAAATAATTATAGGTACCCCAATCGTTGTGTTGGCCACCCTTAACCGATTTTATTGTGAATTGATTTCCATAAACGGCACTCAATTCTTCAGCGTTAGTAGCAGCAACCACCACATGATCAAGTGCTAACATTACGCATCACTCCTTAAATGTAAACTCATTTAGCCAAAATCATTGGATGTAAGGCGTTTATCAATCCACTAATTTTATACCATACCCGTCCTGAAAAATTATAATCCAGATACGTTTCTATATATTATCGTTTGCTGGCACAAAATATGCAACACATCTGTTTTTAGAATTGCTCGGCATTCACCTCGTCCTTAATAGAAAATACTGAAGTATTCCTTGCAAGGTCTAGCCTAATTTATGCTTTCTGACGTTATTAGAAAACCCAGTTTATCGCCAGGTCTTAATGGTAAAAATTTCCCTTTATCGTATGCCGATACCCTTAAAACGTATACTTCCCTATCAGTTTAAAAAGAGTGTCCTATTCGTCTAAGGCCACTGAAAAAGTTAGATATATCACAAAATATGCGAATCTATCATCGCATCTTGAATATACTGCGCTTTCCGCGGGCGAGTGTCGAGCCTCCGCGGACTGTCGTCCTGCGGGGTCTCACCGATCTCTTACTTCCCGCAGGACAAGGAATGCTTCCCTGAAAAGACATCGCACGCAGAAAAAGCGATTTTCTTTTTCAAGGAGTCTCCGTATATTCAAGATGCTAAGTTAAGATGAAAGGTAAAAATTTTAAAATCCACCACTTTTTCAGTGTCCTATTCGTCTAACAGTGTTTTCAGTGGTATAGTACAATTAAATTAGATGAAAAAGTAGGTGAACAGATTGAATCAACCAGCTATTTTGATTGTGGAAGATGAGCAAAAGCTGTGTCGGGTTTTACAGTTGGAATTGGAGTATGAAAATTATCAAACACAAATCGCAATGAACGGAAAAGAAGCATTAAGATTACTAGAAACCAAACATTGGGATCTTGTACTGCTGGATATTATGCTACCTGAAATGAGTGGTTTAGAATTATTGCGTAAAGTTAGACGGACCGACCAAGAAACGCCAATCATTCTATTGACTGCACGTGATCAAATTCATGATAAAGTGAGTGGCCTGGACTTAGGAGCTAATGACTATGTGACGAAGCCATTCCAAATTGAAGAGCTTCTAGCACGAATTCGGGTTCATTTAAGGCAGCAACTCGATCGGAATGAATTACTAGTTGGAGATTTAACAGTTGATCTAAATACAAGACAGATTAAACGAGATACTATGGATATTGAATTGACTCCACGAGAATATGATTTACTAATTTATCTTTTACAAAACAAAAACATTGTTCTCACCCGAGAACAATTAATTGATAAAGTATGGGGCTACGATTATTTAGGAGACACCAATGTAATTGATGTGTATGTTCGCTATCTTCGTCAAAAGATCGACAAACCATTTGAAACGAAGTACATCCAAACAGTTCGCGGGGTAGGCTATATGATAAAGGACCAAGTCAAATGAAGTTACGAACAAAAATTCAATTGTTTTCAAGTGTAATCATGTTGGTGTTTATATTACTTATTAATGCCTCTATTTACTATTTTTTCTATAAAACATCAGCTGAAAATGAATTAGAACAACTAGATTCCCAAATGGAAACAATTATTAGTACTATAAATGCTAATCCAGACATTGCAAAGAATAAATTATTGCGGGCATATGTACCGAATGACGGAATGATTCGAGTAATCGATAGTAGTAACAATATCCTAATTACAGTAACAAAACATAGTGAATACACAAAGCTTCCGATTGAATTCACGAATGAGGAAATTCATACAATCGAATCTATTGAAAAACAAGCAGATGCAGCAGTTGTCGCTCAACCTGTGATATGGGGTAACGGAAATGTCGTCACTTTGCAGGTAGCAAAATATTTAACTGGTTTAGAAAATACCATGCAAACGTTACTTTATGTGGTAATTGCCGCATCCATCATTATGCTTTTACCAACGCTTTTGGCTGGAAGGATTTTAAGTCGGTTTATTTTAAAGCCTATCCAAGCACTAATTCAAACGATGGAAACGAATAAGAAAAATGATGAGTGGTATAAAATACCTGTGCGTAGCCATTCAAAAGATGAACTGTACCAAATGGAGCGAACCTTCAACGAAATGATTGATCATCTGCGTGTGAGTTTTGCGAAACAAGAACAATTTGTTTCAGATGCTTCGCATGAATTAAAAACTCCAATTGCAATTGTTAAAAGCTATGCACAACTATTGGAAAGACGAGGCAGGGAACGTCCGGAAATTTATCAGGAGTCCATTCATGCAATTGAAACGGAAGCGGACAGGATGCAATATTTAGTGGAACAGCTACTTTTTCTTGCAAAAAGTAAACAGGAAACAGCGTTTACGAATGTTGATATCACCAATTTATGTGAAGATATTGTCTCTGTTTTCAAAGGTGCTTACGAACGATTGATTCGTATTAATAATGAGTATGAAACTATACGTGTGCATGCAAATGAAGGTCAGCTAAGACAGGTCATTTATATTCTGTTAGAAAACGCATGCAAATATAGCGATGATGAAATTATTTTGACAATCGATACAGATGAAGAGAACGTTTTAATAAAGGTACAAGACTTCGGACAAGGAATACCTGCAGAGGAACAAGACAAGATTTTCGATCGTTTTTATCGGATTGACAAGGCGAGAAGCAGGGATAATGGTGGAACGGGCCTCGGACTCGCAATTGCCAAATCGATTGTCGCATCACATGAAGGTGAATTATTTGTATCAAGTAAATGGAATGAAGGAAGCACATTTACTGTCAAACTTCCAATTGTGAAAGAACATTAATTGTTTTCTCATCAAATTCTAATCTTCTTCACATTATTCTTTCATTCGGAGAGGATATGATAGTAGCAAGAAGAAAATTAGGAGGGAATAAGATGAATAAAAAGAAAAAGTTCACAGTAGGGGCGATTATTATTGCTTCTGTACTTGGAATCGGAGTTTATCAAGCGGCAGCTTCACAGGCAGAGGAAACACTATCAACTGATGAGGTAAGGAAATTAATTGCCGATCAATATCCTGGAAAAGTTACCGAATTAGAATTGGAAAAGGAGCAAGGAAACGCTGTATATGAGGTGGAAATTTTAGGTGAAGATAAAAAGTATGATTTAAAGCTTGATGGAAGTAGTGGAAAAGTTCTTCATTTAAAAGAAAAACCAGTAACAAAACAGGACGAGAAAACGAACGATAATCAGGCTAACAACCAAAACAGTGATAACAAAGTTAATACTGAACAGAACGGTAAAAAATCTTCGGATAAAGTAGTTATTGAAGCAAAAAAAGCGGAAGAAATTGCGTTAAAAGAATTTGATGGAAAAATAACTAGTATTGACTTAGATGAAGATGATGGCCACTTGCGGTATGAAATCGAAATCCGTTCTGATAAAAAAGAAGCAGACGTTGAAATTGACGCTTATACAGGAGAAGTAGTCATTGTGTCCATCGAAGAAGATGATGACAAAGATGATAAAGATGACGACAATGACGATAGTGACGAAGATAAAAATGACGGTGATGATGACAAAAATGAAGAAGATTAGTACGAAAGCCCAGATGAAATCTGGGCTTTTACTATTTTATTACTTGGAAATTTTTTGTTACGGTTGCTTCTACGGTAGGATGTTTTTCAAAATAGCGATGGATTAACTCCACCGTATCCTTTTGTACTTCTTTTACTATTGGTTTATTTTTGAACATATTATAATTGCCGCCACCGTTTGCACGATAATTATTTAATACCACTTTATACGTTCTACCAAGTTCAAGTGGCTTACCGTTTTTAGATACATGTTCAATCCTTGACCCAACTGGATTTTCAACATTTATTGTATAGTCAATACCTTCCCACATATCGTAATTATAATGTTGTGGTTTTGGTATACTAAACTCTGGGTTTACGTCAATCTCATCATCATTGTTTAGCATAAAATAAGAAGCGGTTTTTTCAAGTGCAGCAATAATGTCTGCGCCTGTTAGTTCTAAGACGACTAATGTGTTCGGATACATGTAATTAGCTACTACGTCACGCATTGTCACAACTGGACCAAAACCGCTGGATGTATTATTAAGTAATGAAGTAACTGAAATATCAACATCTGTGGCATCCATTTGAACTTTATGGATAAATTCAATAAAAGAATGTTTTTCCATACGAACGTTGAACGGGTCGGTAATTGTCATATCACCATCAATATATCCAATAGGCTGATCAAGCCATTGTTGGGTAGAGTTTTCTAATGCCTCCATATAGGTCATTACTTCAAGGTCAGCTGGGACGTTAACCAAATCATGTACAGCGGCATGTTTAGAATCGATTTGCCAATTATTTACACCTTTAGTCAGGTGCACGTCAATCTGGCCATAGTTTCTGCCATTAAATCCTGGTTGAACGACTAGTACGCCATTAATCATACCAGTAAGTATTCGATGTTGATGACCAGTCAACAATATATCAATGCCATCTATCTCCTGACACATTTGATATCCTTGATTTTCCCCTGTCAATGCCTCCGTTGCTTCACCTGTCTCAATGTCACGTTCAAATCCACCATGATAAGAAGCGATAACTAGGTCTGGTTTTTCAGTATTTCGAACATAGGTAACCCAATCCTGTAAAGATTCTAGTGCATGTTGGAATGAAATGCCTTTTATGTGAGCTGGGGCCTCCCAATTTGGAATGTAATGGGTGGTTACCCCGATTACCGCTACCTTAATACCATTTTCCAATTCCTTCGTATAATAAGGTTGTCCAAAGAAAGGCTTGTTAGTTGTCTGGTTTATAATATTTGCAGATAGCCATGGAAAATTTGATTGGTTTACAGCGTTTTGTAAAACTTCTATTCCGAAGTTAAATTCATGATTACCGATGACACCTGCTTCAACTCCAATTCGATTCATAATACCGATCATTGGATTTTCTTTTGTGCGATGTTCTTTAATATAATGCGTCATAAGCGGTGTGCCTTGTATCACATCTCCATTATCTAGTACAAGTAGGTCGTTATTCTTTTCCTTAGCCTGTTTAACCACTGTTGCATATTTTGCAAGACCAATATTATCTGCTTTATTAGTACCATAAAGAATTGGTAATGCATTTCCATGAACATCACTCGTATATAAAATAGTTAATTTTGCCTTATTCATATGTAATACTCCTAGCTCTATTCGTTTATTTAATGACCCTATAATTTTCGTGGTTGAAATAAAATGCGAACTAAAGAAAACTCATGCCATTAGTAATAGCAACGTTGATTTCCGCTACGGTCAAGACAAGGAAGTAACATTCTTGAGCGTACTGGAATGATTACATGCACGCAGGATGACAGCTAGCGGACACACGATTCCTTATTTGGGTAAAATAAGGGTAAATGCGATTGTTATCGGACTCAGGATTCCTTATTTGGGTAAAAACAGTTAAAAATCATGTTTTTTAATTGAATTAGGTATCGTGTGTCCGATAATTCTCAAAATAACGCTAAAAAAGGCAAATAAGGCATCCTCTGTCCGATATCAAGCGGCGCCCTAGAAGTGGGTGGTCCAGCGCAAACCCCGCGGAAAGCGAAATGTTTTCCGTAGCGGTAATTTACCTTCTACCTAGTTCGCAGTTTACTTCTATTCTCTGAAAACTAAAACTGAACTAAAATAATAAGAAAACGAAAAAGAAGGGGATCTTCCATTTCGTTTACTATCAATCTTATACAATTTTACGGCGAATTCTAGCTGATATAAAGTCAATGATTGTAACAACAATGACAATAGCTAAAAGGATAAGTCCCATTTCGCTCCAGTTACGGTTATTAGCTGCGAAAATAATCATTGTACCGATACCGCCTGCACCTACGATACCAAGTATGGAGGATGCACGAACATCGATTTCAAAACGATAAATCGCATAGGATAAAAATTCAGGAATGATTTGCGGAAGTACACCATAGAAAAGCATCTGTACTTTATTTGCACCATTTGCTTCCATAGCTTCAACGACCTTCATATCAATTGACTCAACCACTTCAGAATATAGTTTTCCTAACATTCCAGTAGATCCAATCGCAATAGCGAGTACACCGGCAAACGCATTCGGTCCAACTGCTACTACGAATAAAATCGCTAAAATAATATCCGGAAATGCACGGACTGCAGATAGGATCCATTTACCAACAGAAGAGAAAATTTTACTGCGTGACATGTTTTTGGCCGCTAAAAAACCGAGCGGAATTGCAAGGATGGCCGCCATAAAAGATCCAGCAAATGCGATAAAAACAGTTTCAATAATTTTCATCGTAACCTCACCTGTTGCTGCCCAATCGGGATTAAACAATAGGGGGATAATAATTCCAAAGTTACTTATAGCACGTTCAACCGCACGAGCCCAATCAATATCGATTCCAACGAATGTCCATACATATAAGGCGATAACTGCTAGTATGATGACAACTTTTTTAATTCTTTTTAATCCTGATTGAGCTTTTTTTGGAGGTAATGAATAAGTTTCCATTAAATTAATGCCTCCCTTAGTTTGTTACTTATATATTCAATGATTAGAACAACAACGAAAATGAGAATGATGATAGCCATTACGTTCGGATAATTGTAAAACTTTAATTGCTGGTCCAATATTAATCCGATACCACCTGCACCAACTAAACCAAGAACGACTGATGCACGAATGTTTATTTCGAATACATACAAAACAAATGAAGTAAACTGTGGTAAGACTTGTGGTACTAGCCCATAAAAAATTACTTGAAGAACGCCACCACCTGAAGCACGCATGGCTTCTAATGGATTCATATCAACTGATTCAATCGTTTCACTAATAAGCTTTGCTAAAATACCTAATGAAAAAACAATGAGCGCTATAATACCTGGAAATAATCCAACACCGAATAATCCTACGAAAATTACCGCAAGTACCAGATCAGGAATGGTTCGTAATATATTCAACAACGTACGAGTAGTCAGATAGAGAGGTTTTATTGTTGTTATATTTTGCGCTGATAAAAGTGCTAACGGTACTGTTAGAATAGCAGCTATAGTTGTTGCAATAATCGCCATCTGTATGGTTTGTGCCATTGAATCCCATACTGCTGGAATTACACTCATATTAGGCGGAAAAAACTTCGCCATTACATCTAATACATTGCCAAGTGCATTACCAAATCCACCAACCATTTTTTCTTGGGTCCAGATCATACTAAATAGATAAAAACCTAATACAACAATTAATATAGTAGTAATTTGGACCTTTGTTTTAACCGGAAATACAGAAGGTGTTTTTTGTAACGTTTTAGAGCTTGATTGTTTGGTCACGATTCTTTTGCACCTCCGCGCAAGTCATCCTCACGAATAGCACGACCATATATTTCTTCAAACGTTTTATCGGTCACTTCAGAAACAGGCCCATCAAAGACTACTTCACCGGCACGCATTCCAATAATGCGATCAGCGTATTCCATTGCCATGTCAATAAAGTGAAGGTTAACGATTGTTGTGATATTATCTTCTTTATTGATTTTCTTTAGATACGTCATCACCTGATGGGATGTTGGTGGGTCTAATGAAGCTACTGGTTCATCGGCAAGTATATAATTAGGCTTTTGAGTTAACACACGTGCGATACTAACACGCTGTTGTTGTCCTCCACTAAGTTCGTCAGCTCTGTTATATAATTTTTCTTCGATATTTACTCGTTTTAAGCTCTCGTATGCAAGTCCAATATCTTCTTTTTTATATAAATTCAGGATAGATCGCAACGTGCTTGTATGACCTAATCGTCCAGCAAGTACATTTTTCAAGACATTTGATCGCTTTACTAGATTATAGTTTTGGAAAATCATACCTATTTTCGTACGAAGCTTTCGTAATTGTGAACCACGGTAGGAGAGGATATCCTCATTGTCTATCAGAAGGGATCCAGATGTAGGCGTGACCAAGCGATTGATACTACGAATGAACGTTGATTTACCCGCTCCAGAAAGACCAACGATTACAACAAACTCACCATCTTTAATGGTTGTATTAATATTTTTTAGCCCTTCTGTTCCATTAGGATAGACTAGGCTTACGTCTTTAAATTCAATCATAATAAGTGTTTCCCCCATTATAGTTATAATTGCAAATATCGCCAGGATTTAATAGCAAAAGCCTTTAGTTGCCCTTATACTGATATCCTTATAGTGAAAAAAAGGGAGAGATATACACCTCCCCCTTCTGTAAATGTGAATATTAATCGAACTAGTTATTACAATTCAATGTTATCTTTAAATTTCTTATACGTATCTTTAACTACTTTATATTCTTCGGCAGTAGCTTCATCGATTGCATCCCAGTTATATACTTCGTTCATAATTTTAATCATTTCTTCGTCTTCATTAAATGAAAGGAAGATCTCTTTAATTTTTTGAACAAGTTCGTCGTCAAGTTCTTTTGTAACAGAAATTGTGTCATTTGGAATATCTTGTGTATATTCAATTACTTTTAATTCTTTCATAATGTTTGGATGTTCTTTCTCTAATTCTGTACGAACATCATCAAAAGTAGTTGCAACATCTGCATCGCCTTCTAGTACTGCTAGTGCTGCAGTGTCATGACCGCCTGCTTGAATAGTGTTTGAGAAGAATTCAGTTTCAAGCTGTGGTGCGCTATCATAACCAAACTTTTGCATCATTTGATTTGCAGGGAAAAGATATCCAGAAGTGGATCCTTTGTCTGCATATGCCCAAATTTTGCCTTCTAAATCTTCTAGCGTATCGATACCAGAATCAGTACGAACTAAGTATTGTGCTTTATATGTTCCTGATCCATAGCGGATTGACTTTAAAATTACTTCTGCACCGTATTGTTCATTTGCAAGAACATAACCAAATGCTGGGATAAATCCAACATGAACTTGGTTAGCTCCCATACCCTCTACAAGTGCATTATAGCTAGTCATTACTTGTCCTTTAACTTCAATACCAAGCTCTTCTGATAGACGATCTGCTAATGGCTTTACTGTATCAGCAATTGTATCGGAATCCTGAGATGGTACAAATCCGATAACTAGTGTATCAGGCTTAACGCTACCTTCTTTGCTGTCGCCACTCTTAGCATCTCCTTCTTCAGAGCTACCACATGCCGCAAGTACGAAAGCTAAACATAATACAAGCAACAAACTATAAATTTTCTTCATCTTGACCCTCCTGTGTAATTAGAAAATTATAATTCCTTCTTTATTATTAAATAACATTTCAACCAAAAATGCTAGCTAATTTTTTTAAATTTACATCAAATTAACGATAAAAATATTTTTTTGTCACAAATTGTATAACATAATCGATAATAAGTATGTAATATTAGTGCCGTGTTATACGTTTAAATAGGTTTTTTTGAGTAAAATAAAAGGAATAGTTAATGTAGTAGAAAGAGGAGGAAATAATATGGTTCAGTATGCAAGTGGTCTATTTTTATATAATAGTAATGCTGGAAGCGATGACTTGGAGCAGAAGCTTGCGCAAGCATTACCAACAGTTACCAAATCCATTAAAAAATTATCTATTATTCAAACAGAAACAATTGAGGAGGCAAAAAATACATGTGTAGAATATGCTGACTCAGTTGATATCATTGTCATTTTGGGCGGAGACGGAACCATTCATGAATGTGTCAACAGCATCGCGACGCTCGAGAAAAGACCTATTATCGGCATTTTACCAGGTGGGACGTGTAACGATTTTAGTCGAATGTTAGGTACATCCCAAAACCTAGAGCTTGCTGCTGAAGGAATTGCTCAAGGAGAGATTGTGGAAATTGACCTTGGGAAAGCAGATAATCACTACTTTTTAAACTTCTGGGGAATTGGTTTTGTATCAGAAGCTTCATTAAATGTTGACCCAGATCAGAAAAAGAGCTTCGGTGTTCTTAGTTACTATATGAGTACGTTACGTACGGTTAACCAAGCCGAGACGTTTACATACCATATTAAAACCGAAAATGATTTATATAAAGGTGAAGCTGTACTTATTCTTGTGCTAAACGGTAGATTTATGGGAACAAAAGAATTGCCGATTACAACTGCAGATCCAAGTGATGGGAAAATGGATGTCTTAATTGTCAAATCATCAAATCTCGCTTCATTTCGCGAATTTTTATCCATGAACAAACCAACTACTGACACGGACCAACTCTCAGAAGTTATTCATTTTCAGGCAGAAACAATTGAAATTGAAACGGATGAACCAAAGGAGATCGACATGGACGGAGAAGTCGGGGGACATACACCAACAACCATAACAATTTTACCTAAACAGTTGCGAATGGTGAAAGGGACTGAAATTATTTAGTATTGTCGGAAGAGGGATGAGTGATTTGGTAAGTAGTGTAGTAGTTAAAATAAAGCGTTTTATAAAAAGAAAAGACGCCGACAATAATGTTAAACCATGGATTAGATGGTATTCGAGAATTGGCTTTTCTGCTAAAGGCTCCGTGTACATATTAATCGGTCTTCTTTCCATGATGACAGCAGTCGGAATTGGTAAGAAAAATGGACAACAGGGGGCAATTGCTTCGATTGCTAGTAAGCCGTTTGGCGAAATTATTTTATGGTTGCTAATTTTAGGCTTAACAGGCTATTTAACGTGGTTAATCACACAAGTTATTATTGAACCAGATCACAATGGATCGGTTTTAAAAGGATTTTTTATTCGTCTAGGTTATTTTTTTGCTGCGTCGTTTTATGTTGGCTTAGGAATTAAATTTTCCTATATTGCTATTCATTCTGGTGATTCAGGGCATTCCACACAGTTTTGGATGGGGAAGATTTTGGATACTACTATTGGACGGTTGGTTGTTGGAGCAACGGGAGTTGGCATCTTAGTATTTGCAATTATTCAAGTAATAATTGGAGTTACAGGAACATATACGAGAAAGTTAAAAACGACTCACATCAAACCAAGAGTATGGTTGCTTATCAAGCAAATTGGTAGAGTTGGTTTCATTGCCCGAGGAATTATATTTGGCGTGTTGGGAGCATTTCTCGTGCATTCAGGCTGGACTTCTGAGAAAAGCCAGGCAACCGGGATCGACGGAGCATTAGCACAAATTGCTCAAGAACACTATGGTCAACTATTTCTTGGAGTCATTTCACTTGGGTTATTTTTCTATGGAATATTCGAGGTTCTAGAAGGAATAAACAGAAATATCAAGGTGAAATAAGACAACTATTTTGAAACTTTTACCAGCATTTACTCGTAAGTATAGTAATCTAGTATACGGGTGATATGAATGAAAACGTTGGAAGCAAACAATGTAAATGTAGAAATAGGCCATAAAAAGCTCCTTGAGAACATCTCATTTACGCTCGAAAGTGGTACCATTACAGCGTTAGTAGGGCACAATGGAGCAGGTAAATCTACATTAATGAAAACAATTCTTGGTATGATGAAAAAATCCTCAGGTAAGATAGTGATAAATGGAAAACACGATTTTGATGAAGATTTTTTGATGTGTAAACAAGCAATTTCTTATCTTCCAGAGGAACCGTTATTACTTACAGAATTAACGGTTATGCAGCATTTTCAGTTATATGGAATGAGCTATGGTTTAGAAGAGGCAGAATTGTTAAAGCGAACAGAAAACTATGTGCGAAATTTTGAACTGCAAGATAAACTCAATGAATATCCCGAATCATTATCTAAAGGGATGAGGCAAAAGGTGCAAACCATATGTGCGTTACTTCCAGATACACCGATTATCTTGATTGACGAACCTTATATGGGATTGGATATTTATGCAGTTGATTACTTTGAAGAGGTAATGAAGAAAAAGGTTAAACAAGGTACGAGTATATTCATAACGACACACCAACTTGAACGGATCAAACATATTGCTGACAAGTATATCATGCTACAGCATGGAAAGGTGCTAGATGAAGGTTCGATTAATGACTTTGAAACCATTCAGAGGAGATCTGAAGAATGAGTAAGTATACGTCAATTATTCGACCTTTCGTATTCATCAGACGAAACCGATTCCGTAAAAAAATGGCGTTCTACAAAATGGCTATTCGACTCATGGTTGATTTAACAACGGCAATTTATCTCTTGCTGGTAGGTGGATACGTAATAGCAAGTCTTTTCATTATGGGTGACGTAATGGAAAGGTATCAACATTACTTTGAATTTGCAGAAAATCAAGCCATCAACCGTTATTGGTTGTTCGTTTGTATTGTTCCCTTACGATATATTACTCGTTCTTTTACCAATCCAGGAATCATTTTTTCAAGTTCAGAATATCAGCTTGGAAGTTTACCATTTGCTAGAGAAAAGGTTTGGTTACTTAGTGTAGCAGAAAAGTGGGCAAAACGGCTGGTTTCTTACATAATAATAGGACTACTACTAATTGCTATAACTCCAATAGCTAGTCGCGTTGTAATTGCTTATATGTTAATGTTTTTCATCATGGATTTATTGATGACTGTACCACAATGGTTGCTTTTTCAAGGGGGAATTTTGAAAAAGCTAGGCTGGACTTGTGTTAGTATAGTACTACTAATTATTGCACTTTTAACAAACCCCTTAATAGTAAGTTTAATGTTGACGATCAGTATACTAATAGTAAATTTTTCATTATATCGTTTCGTTTTTCAATCCGTGCATTGGGGGAAAGTAACAGAAGTAAGTGATTTCAAAATATGGAACATGTGGTTAATTGGAAAGGCAACAAACTCAAAATTTAAGCGTCAAAAAAAGCATGGATTATTTCACAACTCAACGGGTCAAAAGAAACCTTTCCTATACCAATCAAAATACATTCAACATCGCTTATGGAGAATTTACTTTAGAAAAAATATGGACCTTATTCTTCAAGTAATCGGTGCTTTATTTATATTGCTTCTCGTATTGTTGTTCGCCTCTCATTTGGCATTTCATATCGGGGTGGCAATTGCGATTTATGTTTACACATCGATTGCAGCGTCGTTCTTTTGCGATCGTTTCCAAACCGACATTGTAGAGGTCTTACCATGGGATCTAAAACGTTATCAACAGTCGTTTTTAAAATGGATAGCATATGGTAGTGTGTCCATTATAATTCCAATTGTTATTTTTACAGTAATACATGGAACCATTTGGTCAATTGTACAACTTCTCTTCTACACAAGCACATTTTTATTTATGTATCGGATAAAAATTAACAAAGCGATAGCAGTCTTATCTAAGCAAACAGGTTACTTTGACCCCAACAGTTTACTTGGTTGGTTGTTTCTAATCCTTATTGCAGTAAGCGGGTTATATCCATTTATATCACTAAGCTTCATTATTGTAAGTGGGATATTACTGTTATCTCGCACTATCGAGCAAAAAAGCTGATAGCGACAGCATTAATGCAGCAATATTTAAAATTAAATAAAGCACGTCGCCAGTGTATTTCAGGGATGGTAGTACCAACCAAAAATAAGACTTATAAATAGCCCAAATGGGGGGAGTTAAATGAATAAGGAAAATAGTACTTTTTCTCTTAAAAAAGAGGATCCGTCGTTAAAGCTATTCGTAGTTTTGTCCAAGACCTATCGAGCAATGATGGATGAAGTTGCTAACGACATGCGATCCAATGGGCTAACCTTAACAGACTTTGCAGTTTTAGAAGTGCTTTATCATCGCGGGGAACAATCCTTGCAAAAAATAGGAGAAAAAATCTTACTTACAAGTGGAAGTATTACATATGTCATTAACAAACTAGAAAAAAAAGGCTACCTTTATCGCCAAACTTCTCCGCGTGATGGGCGCGTCACCTTTGCATACATTTCAGAAAAAGGTATAGCTTTAATGGATGCGATATTTCCGGACCATTGGAGAAAGATTGAAGATATACTGAAAGGTTTAAATGACGACGAAAAAACCCAAGCAACTACTCTTCTAAAGAAGCTTGGTAAAACAATAAAAAAATAACGCTTATTAACACGTCTTGTTGCGAGATGTGTTTTCTTTTTCTCCTTTGATAGGAGATATTTTTAATAACGTCAGTATAAATTATGGTAGACCTTATAAGAAAAACTACAGCATTCGCTATTAAGGAGGAGGCGATTGTCGAGTTAAAAATAAGCTGTCTTATAGCGATATGCAACGCATTAGTAATATTTCTGTAATGTTTTTATAATAATTGCGTTTAACATCATGTATATAGGGAATAAATTTTATACGAATATTATTGGGAGGGAACACCGATGAACCAACATACTGTAACAATTTATACTAGCAAAAATTGTTCAGAGTGCGAGAAATTACGAGAAAAATTGAGTTCATGGGGCATAAAATATACAGAAAAGAATATTACAAATAACATGGGTAACTTAAAGGAATTACAGAATAAAGGAATCTATGGAACCCCTGCAACTTTTATTGATGATCAGCCGATATTAGGTTTACAAGAAAATAAATTAAAATATGAATTGGGTATAGGAAACAGTAATGTATCGTACTTTCGGGACTTTTATGAGGGGTATGAAACGAACAACAGGTAATAGGTTAACTCTGTACACACCTTGGCACAACTTTTCTTAGGGTTGCATATTCTAGTTAGTAGCATGAGTATGTAAAAGAGGTGTGTAAAATGTTTCAACGTCGTCCAAATTATCATCAACGATCTTTTAACGGCAATCCTTATTTTTCCCAGCAGTCACCCTATTGGGACCATCCACATCAACCGACGCCCAGACCACCTTATAAGCCTACAGCATTTCAGTATTATGCGAAACCGAAACAACCAGCTAATTGGCATACATTCTCACCACCGAATACATTCCACTATGGACCAAACGAACAACAGGTTTCAAATGGTTTTTTGAATTACTTTCAGGATAAAGATGGGCAAATGGATTTTGATAAAATGTTCTCAACTGTTGGGCAAATAGCAAATACGTTTCAGCAAGTATCACCAATGGTAAAGCAATTTGGGTCCATTATGAAAAATTTCAAATAAAAAATTACAACTCAAAGCTAGACATGGAAAAGCGGATGTTGAATGAATCATCGGCTTTTTTCCACTTTAATTAAACACTTTTCGCTAACAAAAAGATACGTAATGCTAAATTGCAAATAAAAGCCATTGTTGGGAACAGAAATTCCATTTCATCTGTAATAGCTTGTACAAAAATCGGGTAATTAATAAGTATAGACGAGAGGAGGAAATGTATGATTGCCTGCTTACTTATCCATGGATTTACTGGAGGACCTTATGAGATTGAACCACTTTCGAATTTTTTAAAAGAAGAGACTACATGGCACATAGAAGTTCCAACACTTCCTGGTCATGGCAGGAAACTCTCACTTGAAAATGTGTCACACAAAAAGTGGATTACTGCTGCAGAGAATTCGTTAAAGCAGTTATTGCAAAAATACGACGAAGTATACTTAATTGGCTTTTCAATGGGTGGCATGATTGCATCCTATCTTGCTGCAAAATATAAGGTAGATAAACTTGTTTTATTAGCCTCTGCTAGGAAGTACCTATCATTAAAACAAATATTTTTTGATATTCGACAAGTATTCGGTGATGGCCTGAGAGGCAACATTAAAAAGAATAAATTGTACATTCATTACAAAAAGAAGCTAGGCGCGGTACCGTTTAAAGCAAATCTAGAGTTTTTAAAGCTTGTTAAGTTCACTAAACCATATTTGAAAGAAATTGACTCCACCGTTTTAATTGCACAAGGACAAAAGGATGGAATGGTACCGTATAAAACAGCGTATTATCTAGACAAAGAAATCAATTCAGAGGAAAAAGAAGTAGTCTTTTTTGAACGCTCGAGACACCTTATTTGTCTAGGAGAAGATAAGGATACCTTAAATCAGATGGTATATAACTTTCTATCCAAACAAATAGCTCATCCTTAAAAAGGAGTGTTGCACCATATGCAAACTCCTTTATATTCGTTATTTATAAAAAGAAATGACTAATCCGCCTTCGCCTGCATAGGTTGAAATTAATGGCCCCATCTCCATTAAGTATGATTTTTTAAATGGATATTTTTTCATAATATCATCCAAAACGCTTTTTGCGCGGTTTTCAGCATTTGAGTGTGACATTACAATTATTTTATCCTCAAAATTCTTCGTATACTCACCGATTTGTTCAATAAACCGTCGAATGGTTTTTTTATCACCACGTACTTTTTCGGATACCTCAATTGTTCCTTCTTCACTATTTCGCATTAAGAGCTTGATGTTAAGTGTTTTAGCAATGGCCCCACGAACTTTATCAAGTCTTCCACCTTTAATTAAATTATCTAGTGTTTTTAAGGCAATCAACGTTTCATTTTCGTTAACTTTTTCCTGTAAGTGTGTAACTGTCTGTTCAAAGGAATACCCTGAATCCAGTTTGCTAGCAGCTTCATGTAAAAAAAGTGCTATGCCACAGGATGCGGTCTTTGTGTTAATTACAGCTATTTTTCGATTAGGCTCTTCTTCAAGTAGCATTTCTTTTGCGAGTACAGCATTTTCGTAAGTAGTACTTAGCCCCTTTGTCAAACTGAGGTTTATAATTGGTGTGCTAGGATCTACTTTTTTATATGCGTTATAAAAATCATTTGGGCTAGGCGCAGATGAACGAGGTAGTTCATCAAATTCCTTAATCTTTTCATAAAATCCTTTTATATCTAATGTAACACCACTAATATATTGCTCATCTCTGAAATGCAAATAAAGGGGTACTACACTAATATCTAATGAATCGGTTAATTGCGTAGGAAGATCTGCCCCGCCATCTGTCATCAATTGGATTTGCATGCCATCACCTTCTTTTCTGAATTGTCTCTATTATACCAGTTAGATGAACTAGGTAATATCTTTATTTTTATGGGATAATGTAACCTTTCTTTTTTTTGTGGTACTCATGATAAATAAAAATAGACCGAAAATAACAATTGTGCCTCCAAGCAATTGTGACCATGTAACGGTTTCATTTAATATGAGATATGCCAAAAGGGTAGCTCCGATTGGTTCAAATACAATCGCCATCGAAATAGTTGACGTACTTAACCATTTTAGTGCCCAATTGAACATACTATGGCCAAAGAAGGTTGGGATGACAGCTAAACCGAGAAATACCCACCAATAATTAGCTGGATAACCAACAAAATTGTACCCGAGAATTACATTGTAAATAATTAATGTTATGGAACTAATTCCATATACAACAAAGGTGTATGTCATTAATGATAATCGTCTTCGAATAGTTTGTCCGATTAAAAAATACGCGGTAACCATGATGGCACCAAGTACTGCTAGTATATCTCCAACTAATGCCATACCACTAATTTGGAAATCACCCCAACTAATAATTAAGCTTCCGAGTAGGGCGATAATCATGCTGATAATGGCTCCAGCAGTAAACCGTTCTTGGAAAAATAAATAAGTACCTAAAAAGGCAAAAATCGGTTGTAAGGTTACCAGTACAACAGAGCTTGCCACAGAGGTATAATTTAATGATTCAAACCACAAAATGAAATGAAACGCCAAGAAAATACCGGCAAAAATGGCTAAAATCCAATCTCTTTTAGAAATACGTCTAAATTCTTTACGGTAATATATTAAGATAATAGGTGACATAATAATGACAGCGAATAATAATCGATAATTCGCTATGATGGATGCTGGTGCTCCACTTGCCAATTTAACCAGTACTGCAGAAGTTGATACAGCGAAAACGCCAATTACCACCGCGAAGTACGGATTGAACGGAGGCATACGCATAAAAGCCCTCCTCACTTAGTAATTAATTTCATCTAGTTTATCATGCTAGAGGCAAAAAATCATTTAACGTATCATAAGGTTTTCATGGATCTGTTTAACTTGTAGTGGATAACTTTATGGTATGTGTGTTATGATATAGGAACTATTATTTCATGCACGTGTGAAAAAATGAGGCCTCTTTCCATGATGGGGGATGCCTTTTTTGTGCGAATAAAAGCGAATAAATTTATTAGAAAAAAAGGAGTAGACTTTTAGGTGACAACATTTAAAGACTTAGGTATATCAAGTCCCATAATGAAAGCTTTAGAAAAAATGGGATTTGAAGAGGCAACGCCAATTCAAGCAGAAACAATTCCACTTGCAATGCAGGGAAAAGATGTAATCGGACAAGCACAAACTGGTACGGGTAAAACTGCAGCATTTGGAATTCCGATGATTGAAAAGATTGATAAATCAGCGAGAACAATTCAAGGGCTAGTTGTAGCGCCAACTAGAGAACTTGCAATACAAGTAGCTGAGGAAATAAATCGATTAGGAAAATTTAAAGGGATTCGTACACTACCAGTATATGGTGGTCAACATATGGATCGACAAATCCGTGCACTTAAGGACGGTCCGCATATTGTTGTAGCAACTCCTGGACGTTTATTAGACCATATGCGTAGAAAAACAATTAAAATTAATAACGTTCAAACCGCAGTATTGGATGAAGCGGACGAAATGTTGAATATGGGATTCATTGATGATATTCGCGACATTTTAAAGGGAATACCGGAAGAGCGCCAAACGTTATTGTTTTCAGCAACAATGCCAAAGGAAATTCGCGAAATTGCCAATACATTAATGAAAACTCCAGAATCAATTAAGGTAAAGGCAAAGGAAATGACGGTTGAAAATATCGATCAGTATTTTGTAGAGGTTCCGGAACGGCTGAAGTTTGATACGTTAACGAATCACATCGACATTCATGCGCCAAGCTTGGCGATTGTTTTTAGTCGTACAAAAAAACGTGTAGATGAAATCGCTGAAGGCTTACAAGCAAGAGGATTCCGCGCAGAAGGAATACATGGTGATTTAACACAAGGTAAACGAATGTCTGTATTAAATAAATTTAAAAACGGACGTATTGAAGTTCTTGTAGCAACGGATGTAGCTGCGCGTGGACTTGATATCTCTGGCGTATCACATGTATATAACTTTGATATTCCACAGGATCCAGAAAGCTATGTACACCGAATTGGACGTACTGGTCGTGCAGGGCGAACAGGTGAAGCAATTTCCTTTATTACACCAAGAGAAATGGCACACTTACATTTGATTGAAAAAGTGACGAAGAGCAAAATGAAACGTCTCATGCCTCCAACGAATCAGGATGCACAACGCGGACAGCAACAAGTAGCTGTTGATAAATTGTTAAAAACAATTGAAAAGACAGATTTAAAATCGTATCATGAGTCTGCTAATGAATTATTACAAGATCATGACTCTATTTCAATAATAGCTGCTGCTCTAAAAATGTTAACGAAAGAGCGAAGAGATACACCAGTGCGAATTTCTTCTGTGCAACCGATTAGTGTGAAAAAAGCACAGCAAAGTAAAAACAATAACCGTCGTAATAAACGTAATTATGGTCAGCGTAGCCAAGGTGGAAGAAATAACCAGGGTGGACGCAATCAAGGCGGACGTAACCAAGGTGGTCGCAATCGCAAAGGGAACTTCCAACGAAGAAACCGTGATAAATAAATAAGACTCCAAAAGCTCCTTCGTCAAAAGGAGCTTTTTTGATGGGCTAAAATATTGTCTACCTTTATACGCAAAATTTTTAGCGGACAGAGAAGGCGCTATTTAGTGAAAAAAGCAGCAAAAATGGGTTGTTGCGGACAGGAGAGCCGTTATTTGATGATAGTAGGGCTGTATGGCAACGTTTTTTGTTAAATAAGATATCTGATGTCCGATCCCAGAGTCAAAACAGCATTTCTTGTTCATATAGCGAATCGTGTGTCCAGTAATTTGGAATACGCACTCTGGACATTTCTTTTTAGATTAGTCGGGAAAGTAAATTAAGTAATTTTAAATGGATTTTTTATAACGTCATAAAGTATAAATTTTGGTAGACCTTATAAAAAAAACTTCGGCACTCGCTATAAAGCGAGGCGAATGCCGAGTTTTTATAAAATGAATACAGCAAATGTGACACTTTTTTCAATGTAGAATCGTATAGAGAATGAAGGAGGGAATAGAATGCGAAAACCACCGATACATACTATTGCAAAGGATGCAATTAAAGCGTGGAAGATTTCTGCAATAATTTCCATGTCTATACTTTGGTTAATTGTAATTGCGGGAATAGTAGTATCCATCATAGTTGAATTCCCACTGTGGTATTCCGCAGTTGGAATTGTAATAAGTGGTATTTTACATTATTTATTTGTATTTTTATTACCTAAAGTAAGATGGAAACGATGGCGATATGAAATTTTTGAACAAGAAATTTACATCCAACATGGTATTTTTATCGTATCACGGACACTTGTGCCGATGATTCGTGTACAGCATGTTGATACAAAACAAGGTCCTATATTAAAAAAATATCAGCTAGCTAGTGTTACCATTTCAACGGCAGCAACTACCCATGAAATTCCTGCGCTATTAGAAGAGGATGCATCTAGCTTAAGGGATAGGATTTCAGCATTAGCACGGGTGGATGAAGATGATGTCTGAGAAGCAACGATTACATCCAGCTGCAATCTTTTTTACACTGCTAAAAGCATTTAAGGAATTAATATTCTCAATTGGTGCAGGATTTTTCATTTTTATGGATGAAGGAATGATTTATTTTGTAATTATTACGAGCGTTATCGTTCTCGTAGCTGTCATTTTTAGTATTATTTCTTGGTACAACTATACATATCGTGTGGAGGATGATGAGTTAAGGATTGAGTATGGAATTTTTGTCCGTAAAAAACGCTACATTTCAAAGAATAGAATCCAATCAATCGATTTAACTCAAAGTGTTGCGCATCGAATCTTCAAGCTAGTTAAGGTCAATATTGAAACAGCTGGTAGTGGGATTGGATCAGAAGCGTCATTAAAGGCAGTAAAACTACCAGTCGGAGAAGCCCTTCGAACCGAATTAAAAACGGTTAACAGAGTGGCTATTGAGCAAGAAGATCCATTAAATGAACCCAAGATCAATCAACCTTCCGAGAAAATAACCACAAAACGTTTATTCTTTGCTGGTACGACCTCTGGTAGTGTCGGAATTATTTTCGTTATTCTCTCGGCAATGTTTTCGGAATTAGAGCAATTTATTCCAGATGAGTATTATAAGAATACCTTTCAAACCATTATTGGGTTTAGCATTATCGTCATTGCGGTACTAGTGCTTTTGTCATTACTTATCCTTTGGCTGATAGGCATAGCAGGTACAATGATTAAATATGGTAATTTTACAATCACCAAAAATGATGATGATGAGCTATTTATCACGCGTGGTTTATTGGAAAAGAAACAAACAACGATACCGATGCGAAGAATTCAAGCAATTGGAATTGATGAAAGTATCCTTCGTCAGCCATTTGGCTATGTATCCGTATTCGCTGAAGTTGCAGGCGGATCAATGGATAAGGGTGAGGATTTCTCTACAGTGCTTTTTCCGGTGATGAAGCGAACAGAAGTCGATGATTTTCTTAAAAAGTTTTTACCAGCATACGTTTCGGACCGGGATAATCTAAAAGGTTTGCCATCACAAGCGAAATTGTATTATTTCATACGTTCCGGTATTTTAATAATCGCTGCTATTATCGCTATGGCAATCTTCCTACCACAGTATAGCTGGGTTCCAACTGTACTACTTATTCTTTTTCTGTATTTGGGTTTATTGCAATATAAAGATGCAGGATATCGAATCGAACAGGAACAACTTACACTTCGTTATCGCGTATTAAATAGAAAAACTATCATTTTATTCCATAGACGAATACAATCATTTGAAAGAAAACAACATTATTTTCAACAAAAATCTTCTTTAGCAACGATGAAAACGTCAATCGTCTCGTCGTTTGGAGCAGGAAAACATTACAAGATAAAGGAACTGTCAGAAGACGATGTCATGAAGGTGGCCGATTGGTACTCTTATCGAGATTAAGTGGTTGAGCTTTTCAATGGTCTTAAAATAGATAAGTTTATTAATGGAAAAAGAGGTTGGGACATAACTACTCCTACCAATTGTAATAACGAACAATGATCTAAATTAGCTCCGGAAATATACGTAGACTCCTGTGGGAGGAATGGCATCGGTGAGACCCCGGAGTGCGAAGCACGAGGAGGCTCACCAGCCACCCGCGGAAAGCGAAGTATATTTCCGGAGCGGTTTTTTTACACCATTTTATATTATTGTTCGGATTCTCTTTAATAAAATTAAATTTGTCTTAGCCTCTTTTTACTTATAACAATATCCAAGCAAGTAATATGGTAACACCTGCGATTATTGCTACACCAGCAAGCATGAATAAAAAATCAGTAACATTCATTTTCCCCATTTTTTTTACTTTTACCTCGTTTTCGCTTAACTGATCTAGCTCCATTCGGTTATTTTTTTCCATGTAAGTAATCCCCTTTAAGTTGAAATCGTATAAATGTATGATGGGAAATAAATCCTATTATATAGTTACCCTTTATGTTTCTAAATTGAAACGTTAATCAGGATATATCGACCAAAAGACCTAGGGAAATAAAGGATTACCACTACGACGCAAAAAAGAGATACGGGTTACCCCTTATCTCCCTAATCTTAGTTATAAAAATCTACCTATAATTCCTAGAAGTATTAGTACTCCTAAAAACGTCCATAAAACATACTTGAATATTTTTTTGTTCCTTCTTTTCTTTTCCCAACGATTTGGATCAAATTGTGCAGAGCCATTTCTGCTTTTACTTTGATTTCTCCATTGGGAAAATGGTTTTGCATTGGCTAAAACAATTGGCCCGAGAGCGAGTCCTCCAAGAAAACCAAATATATGTGCAGAAACATTTATTCCTGGACGAATAAATGTCATAACTAACCCTATTACAAGAATGATTACGACAATACGTGCATTTTGGCTATCAATTAAATGCTTACGAAACACAATCATAAAAATATAAATTCCAAATAATCCATAGATAGCCCCGGAAGCTCCAACATATGTATAAAAAGTTGACGCTTCAACTAGATACGTACCTATATTTCCTGCAATTCCCATAAATAAGTAAGCACTAATAAACTTAAATTTTCCTAGCATTTGTTCTAACGCAGGACCAAACAATACTAAAGAAAGTGAGTTGAATAATGCGTGACTAAAGCCAGCATGGAAAAAAATTGATGTAAGTAGTCGCCAGTACTCTCCATCGTGAACAAGCATGTTGCTGCCTGCCCCCCATTGATAAAGTTGTACACCGAACGGCAATCCTAGTATATTGACGATTAATAACAGGAAGAGATGGATAATTACAATTGTTGAAACTACAGGATAAAACTGGATAAACTCTTTTATACTTTTTTCAGATCGGATAAACATTGGAATCCCCCGCCCGAATGAATTTTTGAATATGAACAATTTCGGGTATTATTAGTATAATAACGCTTCATTCATAGTATGACCATCAAAAACAATTGAAAATCAACTAGTTTGATATAAAGGGAAGGATTTTTCCAAATGATTAAGGGTATTGGAATTGATATTATTGAATTAAATCGAATTAAAGATAGTATAGAGAAAAACGATCGTCTAGCGAGAAGAGTTCTGACTAATAAAGAACAAGTAAGATATGAAAGTTTAACGAATGAAACTAGGCGGGTAGAATTTTTAGCAGGTAGATTTGCCGCAAAAGAAGCTTTTGCGAAAGCAACCAGAGAAGGAATTGGGAAGTTAAGTTTTCAAGATATTGAAATAGTATCGAATCAGCATGGAGCCCCGTTAATGAGTGCCAACGGATATGAAAAAGAACGAATTTTTCTATCAATTAGCCATAGTAAGGAATATGCAGTGGCACAAGTAATAATAGAAGGATAGTTGCTTTTATCTAGCTTTACGATTTATAAATCTTACGAATAGAAATAGGTCCATGTAATAAAGATGTACATGAAATGACTGCTTATACTAGAAAAGCTTTTCGAGGAGACAAGTTTTCTAACATATTCCGAGAGTTTGTCTCATATATTCTAATGCGGGTAGGAGGAAATGGTAATGTTTATCGTCACCGCGGAAGAAATGTACGATGTAGACAGTTATACCATCGATTCAATTGGGTACAACGGAAGACTATTGATGGAGAATGCTGGTAGAGCTGCAAGCGAGAAAATGAAATCGGTCCTTTCTAAACATGACCAAATTTGTATCCTGGTCGGATCAGGAAACAATGGGGGCGATGGGTATGTAATTGCCAGAACTTTATTAATTCAAGATTATAACGTACATGTCATACAAATCGTTCCAGATGAAAAAATTAAAGGGGATGTACGCTATCACAAAGAGCTATTCGTGAATTGTGGTGGTTCGGTAAAAATTGCGCTAACAGCTTTGGATGTAGAAGACTACTTACAAAAAGTGGATGTAGTTGTTGATGCTATGCTAGGGATTGGAATGAATGGAACACTCCGAGCCCCGATTGATTCCATCGTCACGCTTGTAAATCAGACAAAGAAAAAGATTATCTCAATTGATATTCCGACTGGTTTGCCTAGTGATGAGGGAGTAGCCAAATTTCATGCTATCAAGGCTGATTATACATTTATTATCGAAGCACCAAAAGTAAGTGTATTTTTGCAACATACCGCCCCTTATTATGGAGCATGGGAAACGATTTCGATTGGCATTCCATCGCATGTTTTTTCGAATGTATCAATGAAGGATACGTGGGAAGAAGAAAATTTTATAAAGAGTCTACCAGAACGTAACCCATTTTCCCATAAAGGGACACATGGGAAGGGTTTAGCAGTAGGTGGTAGTGAAGAAATGCCAGGATCAATTACGATGTCTGCCAAAGCTGCTCTTAAAGCAGGAGCAGGATTACTTACAATCGCCACCCAAGAACGTGTCATCCAATCTATTGCTTCCGCTTGTTTAGAAGCAACTTTTTCAACCCTTACTAGGGGCAACCTATCATTGGATAAGTACGATGCCATTGTGGTTGGGATGGGACTTGGGCGGGGACAAGAAGCATATAAGGTTGTTACAAATATTGTAAAAAATGCTTCTTGTCCAATAATAATAGATGCAGACGGGCTATTCCATGTAAAACAAAACATGAACTTATTAAGAAATCGGTCTGCTACTACAATCCTGACACCACATCCCGGAGAAATGGCTATGTTAATGGATAGTACAATAGAAGAAATTGTACATGCGCCGTTTGATTACGCAAAAAAACTAAGCCAAGCATATGGTGTTTACGTTATATTGAAGGGGAAATTTACCATAATAACAACACCAGAAGGAAAACAAACTGTGAATCATACCGGTAATCCAGGTCTAGCTAAGGGTGGAAGTGGTGACGTATTATCAGGAATTATTCTTTCAATGGTAATGCAGAAGCAAAGTATTGAGGAAGCATTATGTAATGCCTGTTATGTACATGGTAAGGCAGCTGATGCCCTGATTGACAAGGGACACACGTATTATGATCTTTTGGCTACAGATATAATCAATGGTCTTCCACTTGTTTTACGTACATGATCTAAGTTTCAGCGGTGACAACATTCCTTTTGTCCTTGGAATCGAGACAAGGGAGATATGTCCATGAAAAAAAATATCAGCATTTGGTTTGTAATTACGTTGGGTATGGTTTTATTACTTTCTGCATGTGGAGAAAAGTCGCAGGAAGATGTTTTACAAAAATTGAATGATAAGCTAGAGGATATGGACGGATATAAGGCAACAGCAGAAATGAAAATGGATACTGGACAAGAAAGCCAAACGTTCAACATTGACATCTGGCATAAGAAAGAAGATTTTTATCGTGTTAAACTTACCAATAGTCAAGACAAAGAAAGTAGTCAGGTAATCTTAAAAAATAAGGAAGGCGTTTATGTTTTAACACCAGCCTTAAATAAAAGCTTTAAGTTTCAATCGAAGTGGCCAGAAAATGGAAGCCAGCCTTATTTGTATCAATCGCTTGTAGATGACATACAGAAAGATAGTGAATCGGAGTTTGAAACAACTGAATCACATTACGTTTTCAAAACAAAGACGAACTATCAAAGTAATAATAATCTTCCATTCCAAGAAATTTATTTTGACAAAAAAACGTATGCGCCTGTTATGGTTAAAGTGTTAGATAAGGACAAAAAGCCTGTTGTAGAGGTTAAATTTAATAGTTTCAAAACAAACCCAGAATTTAATGAAGATGATTTCAGTATGGAGAAAAACATGACAAGCAGTACTAAATCCGGCGAAGAACCAGTTTCCGCTGATCCTGCTTCTGATACATTTACTGTAATGTTTCCATTAAACACTGCTGGGGCTGAACTATACGAACAACAGGAAGTGGAAACGGAAAATGGTAAACGTGTGATTATGACTTTTAAAGGTGAAAACAATTTCACACTAATCGAAGAATCAGTTGATGTTTCACCAACAATGGCTTCACCAGAACCGGTATCAGGCGAAATTGTAAATCTTGGATTTGCAGTTGGAGCTATTTCAGATAACTCTATTGAGTGGCGAAATAATGGAATGAGCTTTTATTTAGCTAGTGATGATTTAACAAGAGAACAACTAATTGAAGTAGCTAAATCCGTTCAGGGAAAAGAAATTAAATAATCTATTTGCAAGCAGACTCATAGCGAAAGGGGGTCTGCTTTTATTTTTTGCTTCTGTAAATTCGTTTCTTTTAACCTTTGCGATGGAAGTAAACCAGTATATGTTACTCCTGATCGTATTCATTGCGGTTTCTCGGTGCCGAAGTTAGGTCGGGGAAAGTCGATGATGAGGTTTGACTGGCGATGCTGATTCAGATATGGAAAGATAAAAGCGGGACTGGCGTCAGTAATGCGGACACAGACTACCTTATTTTATTTAAATCACCCCTTTTTTAGTGCGAAATGGACACAAAGTGCGCTATGTATGTAAAAACACTTAGAAATCATTGATTTATAAAAAGATAAGGTATCTGGAGTCCGCAAGCATCCAAAATTCGTCCGTTTTTTACAAATAAGGTATCTGAGGTCCGCAAATAACAATAAACGATACAGCACGGGCTGATGGCTTACCTGTTCTAATTTTCTTGGGGGCCAAGTAAAACCCACAGCGAATTGTTGAACGCGACTGTCTGGAGCAGAAATCACGTTGCTGTTACTACGTAATCTAAAGCATTCATACACATTCCTTTTTTATAATTGACACTATTGGATGAAAACGAAATAATAAAGTATACAAAAAAATTCCAACTGATCGGAAGGGACAGGTTGTTGTGTCAGGTGAATGTTATCGCCCGACCTGGGCGGAAATCGACTTGAATGCCGTTGCGCATAATATAAAACAAATGAAGCAAAAACTAACCTCAACTACCAATATTTTTGCTGTAGTAAAGGCGAATGGGTATGGCCATGGAGCGGTTGAAGTAGCTAAAACTGCTCTAAAAGCAGGGGCAAATGCGCTTGCTGTAGCTATGCTGGAGGAAGCGATAGAGTTGCGACGGGCAGGTATTGAGGCACCTATCTTAGTATTAGGTTGGGTAGCACCTCAAGATGCAAGTCTTGCAGTTGAATATGATGTTATACTTACATTTTTTCAAGAAGAGTGGTTAAGAGATATCCAGTCGCACACCTTTCCAAAAGAATTAAAGCTTCATATGAAGTGGGATAGTGGTATGGGGCGAATAGGTATACGGACAGCGGATGAATTAAGGTTAATTGTTCAGAGACTTAGTTCTACGAAGAACGTTCAAATGACTGGTATCTATACGCATTTTGCGACAGCGGATGAAGGAAATCTTGCATATTTCCATGAACAGCAGGATCGTTTTCAACAGTTATTAAGTGTGTTAAAAGAAATTTGGGATAAACCAATTGATATTCATATCGGAAATAGTGCAGCATCTATTCGTTTTCCAAAAGAAATGTACCACTACATTCGGTTTGGAATAGCGATGTATGGCTTGTATCCTTCTGAGGAAGTGAAAAATGAAGCTTCAATCAATCTTGAGCCGGTATTTTCTCTACACAGTCAGTTAATTCATGTGAAAAAGGTAGAAAAGAATGAATCCATCAGCTATGGTGCAACCTATGTTACGAAAAATGCTGAATGGATCGGGAGTATTCCGATAGGTTATGCGGACGGGTGGATCCGAAAGCTACAAGGAATGGAAGTGTTAGTAGAAGGAAAGCGAATGCCAATCGTTGGACGAATTTGCATGGATCAGACAATGATTCGATTGGATAAAGAATATCCAATCGGAACGAAGGTTACACTAATTGGTAAGAATGGAAATGCTGAAATTGAGATGGATGAAGTTGCGAGGTACCTAGACACAATTAATTATGAAATTCCATGTATGATAAGTGAGCGAGTACCACGAATTTATAAGTAATGCATTAAGATATTTCAATAGCACTTGTCATAATTTCTTTTTTCTATAAATAAGTATATATACCACACGGGTTTAATTTTTAAACAATAATCATACATTTTTTAGACAAAAATCTCTAAAATCCTTTGCAATGCTGTCCTTACAATGCTATTATTAAATTAAATTTGATAATGATCGTTCAACAGTTGGCGGAGGTGTATGGTTTTGTCAGAGAGCTTACAGGAGATTTTAGTACGATTACCAAAAAACCTATTAAATGAGGTGGATGGACTAATGAAGTATGATAATAGAGATCTTAGTGATTTTATCTGTCAAGCAACAAGAAACTATCTAGAGCAAAAGAAAAATGACCATATTCAACAATTTCGAGAATCTATGCAACGAGGGTATGAAGAAATGGCTCGAATTAATCTAACAATTGCGTCGGAGGCTTTTCAAGCTGAGGAGGAGGCTGAAAACACCCTTGAGCGTTCTGTGATCGGGGTGTAATAATTTGATCGTTCAACGTGGTGAAGTATATTTCGCTGACTTATCCCCTGTGGTAGGATCAGAGCAGGGAGGTATACGTCCAGTATTGATCTTACAAAATGATATCGGAAATAGGTTTAGTCCAACAGTAATAGTTGCAGCAATTACTGCGCAAATCCAAAAGGCAAAGCTTCCAACACATGTGGAAATTAATGCTAAAAGGTATGGCTTTGACCGTAATTCTGTTATATTATTGGAGCAAATACGGACTTTAGATAAACAAAGGCTAACGGATAAGATAACAAAGTTAGATGCAGAAATGATGAATAAAATAGATAAAGCATTGGAAATTAGTCTTGGACTTAAAGATATGTAGAATCATGTAATTCAACCCTTGTTAATTTAGATTAGCAGGGGTTTTTTTAGAGCAAAGAAAGTATAAACAAAAAGCTGTCTAGCTCCATCGCCCAGAAGCTGCCGTCATAAGCAATGGACACTTCGAACGCTAAACCCATGCGTTCTACGGTCCCTTGCTTATGCGTCCGCTTCTAAACGGGCGCTTGCGCTTTTCTAATTGTTTAATAAATATTCGCTGTTTATGGTACAATGGTGTTAGAAATAAGTAGAATTGAACGAATTTTGTGCTCCTTGCAGATTTTGCTGAAACATGTAAAAATCTGCTCAATCATAATAGAGGTGGAGCGGAAATATATAGAATTTGGATAAGTAAAGGGGGAAATGTAGTGGATCAAGATTTCAAAAAAATTGTATTAGAAAATAGCGATACAATTGTTCACATGTGGCTAGAAGAAGTTAATTCATTAAAGGATGGTAATTATACCGCTACGATTTCAGACGAACTATTTGAAAGTACAAATAGAGAGTTTGTGAATGTTATTTTTACAAGCATTAAAGGTGAAGGGTATACCAAAACATTAGAAGACTTTTCAGAAAAGCTTATTAACTTAGGTTGGCCATTAAGTTATATAACTGATGGGCTGCAAGTATTTAGACGTGTAACGGTTGATTACATACTTAGTCAATCTAAAAAAGTTGATTCAGCTCACATATCAAATGTGCTTAAAAATGTTGATTCTTGGGTGGAACCAATTATTCGTCAGCTTGTTAACGAATATTCTGGTAGCTGGGAGCACATTGTTTCATTACAGCGAATGGCATTGCAAGAACTATCTGCTCCACTTATTCCTGTCATGGACAATATTACGGTTATGCCATTAATTGGGACAATTGATACAGAACGAGCAAAATTGATTATGGAAAATTTACTAGATGGCGTGATTAAACATAATGCGGATGTTGTGTTAATTGATATTACTGGAGTGCCAGTTGTTGATACGATGGTTGCTCACCATATAATACAAGCGGCAGAAGCTGTTCGTTTAATTGGATCGACATGTATTTTAGTTGGAATCCGTCCAGAAATTGCTCAGACGATTGTAAATTTAGGTATTGACCTTGGGAAATTCCCAACGAAAAGCTCATTGAAAAAAGGCTTCCAAAAAGCATTAGAATTGACTGATCGTAAAATTGAAGATGTACAAACGAGAGACGAACAATTGGAAAATATACTAAGTTCACTTAATGGGGAGTGATAACATGCGCATACCTATATTAAAGCTTCATAATTATTTATTAATTTCGATTCAAACAGAAATCGATGATAATACGGCTATTCAATTTCAAGAGGATTTATTAAATAAAATTCATAAAAGTGGTGCAACAGGTGTGGTCATTGATCTTACCTCAGTTGAAGTAATTGATTCGTTTATTGCAAAAGTATTAGGCGATGTGGTTACAATGTCGGATTTAATGGGAGCAAGAGTGGTGTTAACAGGTATTCAGCCTGCTGTTGCCATAACATTAATTGACTTAGGCATTCATATGCAGGATGTAACAACTGCATTAGATATTGAGCAGGGCTTGATTAAACTTCACCAGGAATTGGGGGCATAATGATGAGTCTTCAATCCTGCGTAAATATAAAAAAAGAATGGGATATCGTTGGTGCCAGGCAGGTCGGACGAGACATAGCAAAGAAAACTGGCTTTGGCACAGTTGATCAAGCACGGATTGCTACAGCGATATCCGAATTGGCTAGAAATATATATTTATATGCTGGTGATGGCAGAATTTGTTTTGAGGTTATTGAGAATATAAACCAAAAAGGTATGTGCATGATTGCGATTGATGCTGGGCCTGGGATAAGTGATTTGAGTAAAGTGATGGAAGACGGATACACTACCTCAGGTGGCTTAGGAGCTGGTCTACCAGGTGTAAGACGACTGATGGATGAATTTGACATCAAATCAGAAGAAGGCAAAGGCACAGAAATAAAAGCAATAAAATGGACTCGCTAATGCAAATGCAGGAGGTTTAACTTACGTATTAAGTTAACCTTTTTGTATTTTTAGTATCGACTAATAGAGGATGTTCAAAAAGACGCCAAATGATAAACGGCGACCTTTTGAACACGCACTAATAAATATAAAGCAAAAGTAAATCAAGATAAGTAAGAGAGATATGAATAGAGGGGGTAAGCATTTGGATACAGTTAAAAAACTAGACGCAGCAAATTACAAAGATCTATTAAAGCATTATATTGAAACCCAAGATGAACAATCTTTGTACGGTGCAGAACAAATAAGTAAATTATTCCTAAAAAATAACATACTCCCCGAAGAAATAGTCAGCCTTCATAACCAAGCATTAGCAGAAATTTACCCGGATCTTTTTGAGGGTTTTCAACGATCGATGGACTTCCTAATGGAATCAATGATTTCCTATGGTCTTGCACATCAGGAGTATCAATTACTTCGAGAGCAACAAATAGAATTAAAATCGGAAATATCTGTTGCCGCGCAAATGCAAGATACACTTCTTGCGACAAAAACCCCTACCATTGAAGGTTTAGATATAGGAGTCATTAGTGTTCCTTCCAATCAAATGAACGGTGATTACTATCACTTTATTAAAGGCGGAGATGGATCTCTTGGTGTTGCTATCGCTGATGTAATTGGTAAAGGAATACCGGCAGCACTCTGTATGTCTATGATTAAATATTCAATGGATAGTTTTCCTGAGGAGACAATGAGTCCTAGGACTATTCTTGAAAATTTAAATCGTGTTGTGGAACGAAATGTGGATCCAAGTATGTTTATTACAATGTTTTATGCACAATATAACCCTAAAGAAAGCAAGTTTTTATATTCAACTGCTGGGCATGAACCAGGTTTTTATTATTGTGCAAAAAATGACTCATTTAACGAAATAGAAGCAAAAGGTCTTGTATTAGGCGTATCAAAAGAAACGCAATATAGGCAATACGAGCATAAAGTTGAAGAAGGTGACATGATTGTGCTACTCACTGATGGGGTCACTGAATGTCGCCAAGGTGATCGATTTATCGAAAGTGAAGAAGTGTTAGATGTTATCAAAGAGTATGCTGAACTATCTGCTCAAGAAATAGTTGATCGTGTTTACAAACATTTTGAGCGTCTTCAGAACTTTCAGCTTCGTGACGATTTTACATTAATAATATTAAAGAAATAAGTTTAATAAAAGATGATTCAGGGTAAATAAATTCTACTGAATATGTGCAATAAGCACCCGTGTAATGATTAACAAATACAAGGGGTGCTTTACTTATAGGAGGATGAAAATGAACTTAACGGTAAATGTTATGGAAGAAAACGAAAAATCAAGAGTCGTTGTTGCGGGGGAAATAGACGCCTATACTGCCCCTAAACTAAAAGAAACGTTACTACCATTAACAAAGGTAGCTGGAAAAACGGTTGAAGTTGATTTAGAACAGGTAGGTTACATGGATAGTACGGGTCTTGGAGTTTTTATTAGTGCCTTGAAATCAACGAAAGAATTTGATAGCCAATTAATCTTAATTAATTTACAGGATCGAGTATTGCGTTTATTTAAGATTACTGGACTTGATGAAATTATAGAAATAAATGATGGAATTCGAGGTGTACAAGAGTGATGGAGAAATTTGATTTTATTGAGATGAAGGTTCCTGCAAAACCTGAGTATGTCGGTGTAGTTCGTTTAAGTATATCTGGAATTGCAAATAGAATGGGCTTTTCTTATGAAGATATTGAAGATTTAAAGGTATCAATTTCAGAAGCAATTACCAATGCAGTTACACATGCTTATAAAGATGGGGATGATGGTGAAGTTACTGTTGGCTTCGGTGTGTACAAAGACCGCTTAGAGGTAATGGTTGCAGATCATGGTGGTAGCTTTGATCTCAACGAAATTAAGGGAGGAATTGGGCCATACAAGCACACAGAATCTGTGGAAACCTTGCGTGAAGGAGGTTTTGGACTTTTTCTTATTAATGCCTTAATGGACAAGGTTGAAATTAATAACAACTATGGTGTTATTGTATTAATGACCAAGTACCTTCAAGAAATAGAGGTGGATTATGATGGCGACCAAATCTCATCCACACAATAAAGGACGAGATGAGGTTTACCAATGGATAGAGCATTTAAAAGAAAACCCATCTGACAATGAAGTAAAAGAAAAAATCGTACTAACATACAAGGACCTTGTTGAATCCATTGCTAGAAAGTATTCAAAAAACAGTAGTATACATGAGGATCTTGTTCAGGTTGGGATGATCGGTTTATTGGCAGCTATTAGAAGGTTTGATGCGAGCTTTGGTAAATCATTTGAATCCTTTGCAATTCCAACAATTATCGGAGAAATAAAACGCTTTATACGAGATAAGACATGGAGCGTTCATGTTCCTCGTCGAATTAAAGAACTCGGTCCAAAAATTAAAAAAGCCGTAGATGAATTAACCGTGGCGGATCAAAAATCACCATCTGTTCGGGATATCGCTGAATATTTAGAGGTATCAGAGGAAGATATATTAGAAACAATGGAAATGGGTAAAAGCTATAAGGCTTTATCAGTTGATCGAAAAGTAGAAGCTGATTCTGATGGTAGTACTGTGGCAATTCTTGATTTAGTAGGTAATGAAGAAAATGGATATGAAAATATAGATCAAAAAATGCTGCTTGAGAAAATTTTACCGATTCTTTCTGAAAGAGAACAGGAAATTTTACGTTGTACGTATTTTGATAACTTAAGTCAAAAGGAAACAGGAGAGCTGCTAGGAATTTCCCAGATGCATGTTTCTAGGTTACAACGTCGAGCATTATTAAAGCTGCGTGAGGCAATCCAATCCGAAAGTTCGGAGGTTTTTGATTGAATACGCAAGGAAACAAAGTAGAAGTAGCTGTCTATCAAAAAGCGAAGAAAGGCAATTTTTACTGTGGGGACAGCTATTTTTATACGGAAATGGAAAATGGATTCATTTGTGCGTTGGCCGATGGTCTAGGCAGTGGTGAATTTGCTAGAGAGTCATCTCAGGTAGTTGTGAATATAATTAAGGAAAATATTGAGGCAACGATTGATCAGATTATCAAAAGATGTAATGAAAAGCTTTCTGGAAAGCGTGGAGTCGTTCTCGGAATCTTGAAAATTGACTTTAGCATGCGTAGCTATTCATTTTCTTCAATTGGTAATATCGGTGTAATTACGATTACACAAGATCGAAAGAAAAAGAGAAATATTCCAAATGCAGGATACCTCGCTGGCTATCACCGTAAATTTAAAATTGAAAACGGTAACCTTGATTCTGTTACTCATTTTATCATGTTTTCGGATGGTGTATCTGATACAGAACTTGCTAAAGGATACTTTTTAAATAAGAACGTTAACGAAATTGTCGCTACGTATGGGTACAAAAATGACCAAACGAAAGATGATGATACGACGTTAATTGCAATCCAATATAATGGATTATAAGAGGCTGAGACAAAACTAATACTACCAATTTAAATACGAACAATGAATTGTACTAGCTCCGGAAATATACGTAGACTCCTTGAAAAAGAAAATCGCTTTTTCTGCGTGCGATGCTTTTTCAGAGAAGCTTTCCTTGTCCTGCGGGAAGACAGGCATCGGTGAGACCCCACAGTGCGTAAGCACGAGGAGGCTCACCAGCCGCCCGCGGAAAGCGAGTATATTTCCGGAGCGAGTTATTTGCACTAAGTATCTTATGTTCGGATTTTCATTGATAAAAATAGTTTTGTCCCGGCCTCTTTTGTGCTGGTGGGTAAAATGGCTATTATGATTACTCGTATTAGTTCAACCAAGCTTTCACCAATGAGCCTTAACGAGTAATGAAAAGACATGTTTTCTATTTATGTACATCTTTTGTTAGAATTGATATGTAACTATGGGAGGTAGAAAGATGGATCAGGATATAATTCAATGGGTTGCAAAAGAAACAACTGTTAAAACTAGTGTTGTGAATACAGTAATTGCATTAATGGAGGAAGGCAATACGGTTCCTTTTATTGCACGTTACCGGAAAGAACAAACTGGTGGTCTGGATGAAGTACAAATTAAATCCGTTCAGGATAAATGGCAATATGCTGTAAATCTAGCCAACAGAAAAGAAGAAGTTATCCGACTGATTGATGAGCAGGGAAAATTAACAGATGAATTGGAAAAAGAAATTACGAATGCAACACAACTACAACGTGTGGAAGATTTGTATAGGCCATACAAACAAAAACGAAGAACGAAAGCAACAATCGCTAAGGAAAAAGGGTTAGAACCACTTGCTGAATTGATTTGGAAGCAAGCGGCGGTAAACTTAGCTGCCGAAGCAGAAAAGTACCTCTCGGAGGAGCATGAGCTATCTACAATAGAAGACGTACTGGATGGTGCAAACGACATTATAGCTGAATGGATTTCGGACGATCCCGAATATCGTGATTTCATTCGCGAACAAACGTTTAAAAAAGGGCTCATAGAGGCAGTAGTAAAGAATCAAGAGAAGGACGAAAAAGGTGTATACGAAATGTATTATGAATACAATGAAGCGATTCGTACACTTGCGTCCCATCGTACTTTAGCATTAAATCGCGGAGAGAAAGATGACGTTTTAAGGGTTTCAATCGAACCACCTATTGAACAGATTCATTCTTATTTGCGTAAAAAAGTAATAAAAGGAACCAGCCAAGACGAAGTTGCCGTATTTCTACAAAATGCAATTGATGACAGTTATAAGCGTTTGATTCAACCTTCAATTGAAAGAGAAATTCGAAATACACTTACGGAAAAGGCAGAACAACAAGCAATAAAAATCTTCTCAGAAAACCTAAAAAATCTGTTACTACAGCCACCGTTAAAAGGCAAAACAGTATTAGGTGTTGACCCTGCATACCGTACAGGGTGCAAACTTGCAGTTGTAGACGAAACAGGAAAGGTACATACCGTAAATGTGATGTATCCAACAGCACCGAAAAATGACTTTGAGGGATCGGAGAAAATAGTACTTGATTATGTTAAAAAGTTTGAAGTTGAACTAATTGCGATTGGTAATGGAACAGCATCCCGTGAAACGGAGCAGTTTATCGCAGACGTGATTCAAAATAATAAATTGGATATTCCTTATATCATTGTTAATGAAGCGGGGGCAAGTGTTTATTCAGCATCTGCGTTAGCACGGGAAGAATTTCCGGATTTGCAAGTTGAGGAGCGTAGTGCTGCTTCCATCGCACGTCGTGTGCAAGACCCCCTTGCAGAGTTGGTTAAAATTGATCCGAAGTCTATTGGTGTTGGTCAGTATCAACACGACGTTAGTCAGAAGGAACTGAATGAATCGTTAACATTCGTCGTTGAAACTGCGGTGAATCAGGTTGGTGTAAATGTAAATACTGCTTCATCAAGTTTACTACAATATGTTTCCGGTTTAAGTAAGACTGTAGCAAATAATATCGTCACAAAACGAAACGAAGAAGGTAAGTTTTCCAATCGAAAACAATTGAAAAAAATACCACGACTTGGTGCCAAAACGTATGAACAAAGTATCGGGTTTTTACGGATATTTGATGGAGAGCATCCTTTAGACCGAACGCCAATTCATCCAGAGAGCTATCCGCATACAGAGGCATTATTAGAAATGTTAAGCTGTACTGTAAAGGATATTGGTTCAGCTGAGCTACAGGAAAAGCTAAAAAGTGTGAATATAACAGAGGTATCAGAACAACTCGAAGTTGGAGAGCTAACACTAAGCGATATCATTCAAGCATTGATTCGCCCAGAGCGTGATCCGCGTGATGATTTGCCAAAGCCATTGTTAAAACAAAACGTATTAACGATGGAGGACTTACAACCAGGCATGGAAATGCAAGGTACAGTCAGAAATGTCGTCGATTTCGGCGTTTTTGTAGATATTGGAGTAAAGCAAGACGGCCTTGTTCACATATCCAAAATGTCGAATAAGTTTGTGAAGCATCCAATGGATATTGCATCTGTAGGCGATGTCGTGACGGTGTGGGTCGATAGTTTTGACTCAAATAAAGGAAGAATTGCTTTATCAATGGTTCAAAAATAAAACATAAAGAAGGATCGCAGTTGTATGATTGCGATCCTTCTTTTCTAATAAGTTATTATTGTACGCTCTCTGGTACAGATAAGCCTAACCCTGCTGCTACTCGTTCTCCGTATTCAGGGTCAGCTTTATAGAAGTGTTCGATTTGACGAAGTTTTATTTCATCATATTTTACAGGTTTCATATGATTTACAACTGCTTCAATGAGACGATCTTTTTCGTCAGAACTCATTAAGCGATATAAATCACCAGCTTGAGTGTAATGATCAGTATTATCATATGCAACGCTGTCTGCTTCACCGTAAACTTCAAACGGATTAATTTTAGATGGTGCATCCTCTCTTGGACCATCAAAGCTGTTTGGTTCGTAGTTTACAGAACCACCGCCATTGCCATCTAGTCGCATTTGTCCATCACGTTGATAGTTTTTCTTTTCATTAACTGGACGGTTGATAGGCAATTGTTGATGATTTGCCCCGATGCGATAACGATGAGCGTCCGAATAACCGAATAAACGACCTTGAAGCATTTTATCTGGTGAAGCTTCAATACCAGGTACAAAGTTTCCTGGTGAAAATGCAGCTTGTTCAACTTCAGCAAAATAGTTTTCTGGGTTACGGTCTAGAACCATTCGTCCGAGCTCAATACGCGGATAATCTTTTTTAGACCATGTTTTCGTTACATCAAATGGATCCCATTTATAGGTTTTAGCATCTTCGTAAGGCATGATTTGTACATATACCTTCCAAGCTGGGAAGTCGCCTTTGTCGATTGCGTTAAATAAATCCTCTGTATGGTAATCAGGGTTATCTCCTGCAATTTCAGTTGCAACTTTTTCATCTAATGCTTTTACGCCTTGTTCTGCAATAAAGTGATATTTCACCCAAACTGCTTCGCCTTGGTCATTTACCCATTTGAATGTATGGCTTCCATACCCATTCATATGACGAAGTGTAGCTGGAATACCACGATCTCCGTGTAAGTATGTCACCTGGTGAAGTGACTCTGGTGATAATGACCAGAAGTCCCACGTCATGTTTGGATCTTTTAAGTTCGTTTTTGGATTACGTTTTTGTGTATGAATGAAATCTGGAAATTTAATTGCATCCTGTATGAAGAAGATAGGCGTATTATTACCTACTAGATCATAGTTTCCTTCTTCTGTGTAAAATTTCAATGCAAACCCACGCGGATCACGAACTGTATCCGCTGATCCTAGTTCTCCTGCTACTGTAGAAAAGCGAGCAAACATTGGAGTACGCTTGCCAACTTCGCTTAAGAATGCTGCCTTCGTATACTTAGTCAAATCGTTTGTTACTTCAAAATATCCATGTGCACCTGCCCCTTTAGCATGTACTACTCGTTCAGGAACACGTTCTCTATTAAAATGCGCAAGCTTTTCTAAAAGGTGTACATCTTGAATTAATACTGGTCCTCTTGCCCCTGCTGTGATGGAATTTTGGTTATCTCCAACTGGAGCTCCTGATGCTGTCGTTAATCTGTTTTTTTCATTGCTCATTCGTGAAACACCTCTCCTTTTTGATTTTGAAACAATCTATATTAATTATAATATAAATCTATTAAAAATCAATATTTATTTATAATAATTTTAAATAAAGGATTATCAAAGTGTTACAATTTCTATAATTACTAGTTTAATAGTCGTATTAAATGGTTTCCATTTATTTGCTCATGTTTCATTTGAGTTATCCAAATGAGTATTTTGATTTTTAGTAATTATATGAAGTTAATCGATCAAAAGTATTTTATGATAAAATTATTGTAATCTGATCAAAGGAAGTCTTTACCATGAATCTATTAAATGAAAAAGCATTATATGCACTTGTCCACGATATTTCAGTTAAATTTTTTAACAAAGCATTCTTGGATAGTGTCCGATTCAATTCTAGATTACGAACAACAGGTGGGAGATACATTCCTGCAAAACGTCTAATTGAATTAAACCCGAAATATGCGTTGGAAATGAGTGAAGCTGAATTCATCGGTATTATTAAACATGAACTATGCCATTACCATTTACATATAGAAGGAAAAGGGTATAAGCATGGAGATTTGGATTTCAAACTGTTGCTAAAGCAAACAGGTTCACCTAGACATTGCAATCCTTTACCATCAGTAAAAAGAGAAAAAAAGCACACCTACATTTGTAGAAAGTGTTCCTATGTGTATAAACGAGAACGTAGAGTTGATGTTACCAAATATCGATGCGGGAAATGTGGCGGAATGTTAGTGCATGTTGAATGATTGTTTTCATTGTTTATCTTCTATATATTCTTTGATATAATATATTTGATTGATTAATTGATAATTTTATCTCTAAATCCATTGACGAAAGCATGTTGTCATGTTAAATTAAATAAGCCCTAAAAAAACAGGCATATATTTTTACATAAAGCGATTGACATTAAGGAAAAGATATTGTAATATATTTTTCGTCGCAATTATTTAGAAGTGATTTTTTTGCTTTAATTGGATGATTTACTTTATTAGATTATTCCACAGTAGCTTGATCGAACGTTTTTGGTTTTGTGAGATCATGCGAGGAACGTTATGTGTGACGAGCAAGCCCAAGTGAGATTGTAGCAGTATGATTGACTTTATTAGATTATTCCACAGTAGCTCAGTGGTAGAGCTATCGGCTGTTAACCGATCGGTCGT
>NZ_JBUZWC010000017.1:0-86676 GCF_055329585.1 Virgibacillus sp. GM2-2
CCCCAGGACAGGTATCCGCGAGGCGATACGACTTTATGTCGGGATTGAAAAAAGTAATGATCCAGTTAGCAACGGGGTGATTACTTTTTTTCTTTGCTGTTCACAATCAACAATACAAGTGTCGAAAACATAAGCATCAACTCAAGAACCTTGTCAATCGGTATCACAAGCTCATCCCCTTTCTTTTAGGGGTTTAAGCCGTCAATCGCCTTAGTCGAAGTTCACCCATACTACCTGTCCACATCATTATACAATATAAATAGTAAGAAATGTGGTAATTGTTAAAAAATGGTTCGAAGTTCTCATGTGAATGGTACTTCTTGGGTAACTGAAAGCGTACTAAGGATACTTTCATCTATACACAAGGTGATTTTGATTGACTGTTTTCTAATAGATTGTTGTTTGGTAACAATATCCGTAAACTGCGAACTAAAGGAAATTCATGTCTATTGTAACAGCAACGTTGATTTCCGCTGCGGGCAGTCGCGCACCTTAGGGCGGCTGGTGAGCCTCCTTGCCCCGGCAAGGGGTATGCCGACGTTGTCCGCAAAGGACGGTTTTAGTCGGCCTTCCTTACTTAACGCACTCCGGGGTCTCACCTATGCCTATTAATCCCGCAGGACAAGGAATACTTCCCTGAAACAACATCGCACGCAGAAAAAGTGACCTTCTTTTTCAAGGAGTCGACTGCCCACAGCGAAGATCAACTGCCAAAATAGCAGATAATTAATGTTTTTAAGCGTCCTATAAAAGAAATAATAGTTATTGAACACAACTCCAGTGGAGAAAATACACTTTGACTCCTGCGGAAAAAGCGAAGACGATGAGACCCCGCAGTGAGTGATTTTCTCACGAGGAGGCTCATCGCGAGCCCGCGGAAAGCAAAGTGTATTTTCGGAACGGCTATGGAACACTGATCATGAATTTTCATTAGTTCGCAATATACGTCAACTGTAAACTAAAAATTCTGATCTAATAGTACGCCAAGAACACTGATTGGTATCGGACTGAGGATGCCCTATTTACCATTTTTACCTTTATTTTGAAGGTTAACGGACACACGATGCCTTATTCAGCTAAAAAACATGATTTTCAACTGTTTTTACCCAAATAAGGAATCCTGAGTCCGATAACAACCGCATTTACCCTTATTTTTCACAAATAAGGAATCGTGTGTCCGCTAGCTGACATCCTGCATGCAATCTTTCCAGTACGCTCGAAAATGTTACTTCACTAGCCTTGCCCGCAGCTGAAATCAACGTTGCTGTTACACAAGCATAAATTTTCACTACTTCGCAATTTACTTCAAATACGAAGGTTAAAGAGCATTAACTATTACGAAAATAAAACTACCGGATTTCTATATGTTTCGTTGAATCATGTTTGTACTTACGATAAAAACGAATCATGGGAGTAATTGTGTCTTTCATATCTGGACAAGTTACCCCTGACTCCTCTAAGTCCGCTATCGTATGGGAACAATCATAGGATGATTTGTACTCAAAGTAGTCTAAGGCTTCTCGCTCAACCTGTAAAAATTTGCGTAAAAAAGGAAAAGTAAGCGCCTGTTTTGCTAAAGATAGAGGAGCCTGACCTTTCGGCGTTTTCCCCAAGTACTGCTCTGAGAGCATTTTATGTAATTCTTTCATCTTGTAAGGTTTGGGGTCAGTTAAATGGTACGTTTTACCCTCTCCAACAGAAGCGTGAGAAAGATAACTTACTGCCTTCAGTACATAGTCAGACGGTACAAAATTCCCCTCAGGATCGCCATTACCTAAATACAACATCATTGGTGAAAAACGCAGGTTTTCCAAAAAATTAAGCATGAAATAGATACCATCAAATTTGATCGTTTCTCCTGTTTCAGAGTTTCCTTTCACAATACCTGGGCGAATAATCGTCGTAGGTATTGAATTCATGCGTTCATTTACAAGTAATTCTGCTTCATATTTGGTTTTCTCATAGTGATTTTTAAACGTTTGCCCTTCAGATAATTCGTGTTCGTATATTTTGCCCTCCCTAGTTCCGGAAATATAAGCAGTACTAAAATAGATATAACGAATAAGTTCATCAAGTTTGCTAACCCACTCGTTTATATTTTTTGTTCCATTTACATTGACATCGAAAGCGATATCTTCAGGAACTGCTAAATCATAAATGGCAGCTAAATGAAATACGTGTGTAACCGACTTTTGTAATCTTTGATTCGAATCTTGTTCGAGTGCGAGGTCTGGTTTGGTTATGTCACCAACTACTATGGTGAGAAGGTTAGTTGGAATGGAGTGTTTTTGTGTTAAACTTTCTAATTCTTCCATTGCTTTCTTTTTTTGAGAAGGTAACACGAGTAAATAAATGTGTTCAATCGATTGTTGGTGATCATCAAACAACTGGCGTATTAAATGTGATGCAAGAAATCCCGGATATCCTGTCATAAAATACGTATTTTTCATGTAACTCCCCCTAATTGTAAAACTATTTGGTATTATTATAATTGATTAACTACTACAAATTCCAGTATTTAGAAAGTGGGATAAAATCGTGAAGGTTTTTTGGCTCCGATTTAGCATGTTTTCACTATTAATATTTTCCATGGTGACAACTTCGGTGGAAAGAGAACGTATTCCGTATAGCATACTCTTATTTACCTGCGTGTTCGGACTGTTTTTCTTCGTATCAATTGGTAAAAGAGTGTTGCTTCTATATTTAGGAATGAGTTTTATTATTTGGTTTCACCAATTATTTATTTTACATTCAACCAGCATGTTTACGATATTATTACTGTTATTTCTTTCTATAATTGCCGCGTACAAATTAAATGAAAAACAAATGGTGATCTACGCTACAATAAATTTCGTTTTATTGATCTTACTAAACTATGGCGATTTTACTAGCATGTTTAACGTTACTTTACTAAGCTTATTATTCTATTTTTTAATATTACATGTGAATCGTCTGGTAGTAGAGCGTGAAGAACAGAAAAGGATTTACGAAACTTTAAGTAGCGAATACCGTCAGTTAAAGCGCCTTAATTTAAGGGTAGAAGAAGCTGCTCGGAATGAAGAACGGACAAAAATTGCACGTGACATTCATGATTCAGTTGGTCATCGTTTAACAGCACTCATTATGAAAGTAGAAATGTTGTCCATACAAAATCCATCTGTTGATTACCAAGATTTGCGGCTGATGGCATCTGAGAGCTTAGAAGAAACGCGTGATGCAGTTAAGGCTCTCCAAGCGGATGAAAATGAAGGACTTGCTACAGTTGTCCATTTAATACGAAAATTAGAATCAGAGAGTCATATACTCGTTCAATTTACAGTAAAACAAGGCGTTTTGTCGGCAGGATTATCGAACGAGAAGAGTGTTGTATTATATCGAGTAATCCAGGAAGCGTTAACAAATGCAATGCGTCATGCCCAGGCAAGAGAAGTTCATATTATTCTTGGGAAATCAGCGAGTGGTGATATTTCATTTGAAATTTTGAATAGCCAATATGAAGCGAGGGATTATGAGTTAGGATTTGGTTTAAAGTCTATGCGGGATAGAATGAACAGAGTGAATGGAAAACTTCATATCTATCAAACGGAACGTAAATTTGTTGTTAGTGGTACGATTCCAGTAAAGGAGGGTTAAGTCATGTTGCGAGTGTTGTTAGTCGAAGACCAAATGATTGTTCGACAGGGATTAAAAGTTATTTTGGAGCAGGATGAAGCAATTGCTGTTACACATGAAGCGGAAAATGGAGAACAGGCGTTGCAAATCTTAGAAAAGCATGTAATTGATTTTGTCATGATGGATATACGGATGCCAGTAATGAATGGTATTGAAGCAACTAGGAAAATTAAAAAGCAATGGCCAGCTATCAAAATACTTATTTTGACCACTTTTAACGATGATGAATATGCGTTACAAGCATTAAAAGAGGGGGCAAATGGTTTTCTATTAAAAACCTCTGAATCAACGAAGCTCATTGAAGCTGTACATAGTTGTATGAATGGTGGTCTAACGATTCATGACGAGGTAGCGGCAAAGGTTATGCCTCGCCTATTACAACAGAATAGAACTCAAGCGGTAACATATAATCTGTCCCAACGCGAGCTCTCGATTGTAAAACTTGTGGGTCAGGGAATGACAAATAAAGAAATTGCTGCGAGCTTATATTTATCAATAGGAACGGTAAAAAATCATCTAACGCAAATTTTACATAAAACAGAATTACGTGACCGAACACAATTAGCAATCTACGCGGTAACACATGATTTAACTGGTAAGTGAAGTGAAGCTGGTTAACTGTCCGTTCACCCGGGAAAAACTTCTCAATTGTTGGGAAGTTTTTCTATTATGACTTAAGTCATGTTCATTTGATTAATGTTGTGACTCGAGACAGTGTGCTACGTGCAGCTTTAATCGTAAGCTATAAACTGTAGGAGGCGATGGTAATGCTCGAGTTGGTGAATATATCAAAGAAGTTCAAACAGTTTTACGCTGTAAAAAATGTCAATATGTTTATTGAAAAAGGAGAAATTATTGGATTGCTCGGACCAAATGGTGCAGGTAAATCAACCGCAATTTCAATGCTTTCTTCGCTTATAGAACCGACCAATGGGGATGTGCGTTTTAATAACAATAGTATAATCAAAAGCCCAGCTCCTTTACGAAAAGTGATCGGCATGGTGCCACAGGAAATAGCAATATATCCCGATTTAACAGCTGAAGAGAATTTACAGTTTTTCGGAAGGATATACAGATTATCTGGTGATGATCTTAAGAAAAGGATTAATGAAGTGCTTGATTTAATTGGCTTAGCAGACCGAAGAAAGGACGTTGCGAAAAAGTTTTCCGGTGGGATGAAACGACGTTTAAATATTGGCGTTGCGTTATTGCATAATCCAGAATTTCTAATTATGGATGAGCCGACAGTTGGAATAGATCCACAGTCCCGAAATTATATTCTGGAAACAGTTAAACGGCTAAATGAAGAAAAACAGATGACGATTTTATACACAAGTCACTATATGGAAGAAGTTGAGTTTCTTTGTGATCGCATCTATATCATGGATAAAGGTAATCTAATTGCTTCAGGTACAAAGGAAGAGATTAAGCGTATTCTTTCATCTGAGAAAACAATTATAATTAAAGCAGATCGGTTAAACGAAACATTTCTAAATGCACTACATGCTGAACCGACAATTAATCGTATTACAGTTAAAGAAAAAGCAGTTTCAGTTATTGTTCCAACAGAAGTGAATATCTTCAGAACGTTATTAAAGTTTGCAGAGGAAGCGGCTATCGAGTTACAGTCAGTCGATATTCAAAATCCAACTTTGGAGGATGTGTTTCTACATTTAACTGGGCGAGCACTTCGGGATTAGGGGGATCTACATGATATTTTCCATAATTAAAAAACAGGGATTAATTTTTTTGCGGAATCCTCAATTGTTACTATTGCTAATTGGATTACCGATTATCCTGATTGCAATTTTAGGTGCCTCGCTAGGTGAAATGATGAATGGAGGGTCTGTTTCACTAAACGCGAAGGTTGCATGGATTGAACATGAGGATGAACAACTACAAGTAAAACGTTTTATGCAGGATGTTGAATCCAGCTCGTTACCACAAGAGGCAAAAAAGGCAATTCAAGCGAATGTACAACAATTTGGTTTTGTTGAAATGTTAAAAAATGATGTGTTCAAAAGTAGTGAACTAGAAAAAATTGTGGACGTAAAAGCATTCGATCCTGCGAGCAAACAAGCTGTATTGAATGACAATTCATTTGCAGCTGTTATAGAAATTCCAGAAAACTTTACCTACAATACACTTCGAAATAGTGTACTGGGCAAAGGTGAACCTGGAAAAATAAATGTGTTTAAGAATGATGGTAAACAGATTGGCTCCATGATTGTAACGGAAGTTCTGTCAGAGTTTCAAAAAGGATTAACGATGATGCGTTTTGCAAGGTCACATAATTTTTCAACCGACTCAATTCAAATCAATGCAGAGGCTATAAGTGGTAATCTTACTTCTATTAATCAAAAGAAGCCAGTTACCGCTCAAAATTATTATACAGTTGGAATGGCAGTAATGAATGTGTTATTTGTTGCATCGATGATTGGTTCTTTTGCTTTTCAAGAGAAAAAAATTCACGTGTTTAATCGCGTGATCTTAGCTAATATCTCACGATGGACATATTTTATGGGGGTTTTTATTTCTGGTGTGCTATTCGGATTTCTGCATTTATTAATTGTTTATGGGATTTCCTGGGCTTTCTTTGGTGTCGCATGGCCAAACATAGCTGGGTTCATCGTTGTTACCTTTGGGTTAGCAATAGCAGTTGGAGGGTTGGCGGTACTACTTACTGCGATAAGTTATCGTATTAATTCGGAACAGGTTACGAATTATTTTTCTTCCATTATTGTATCAATTATCGCCTTTTTAGGAGGAAGCTTCTTTCCAATTGGGGATTTTTCAAGCGTTATACAATTTATTGGAAATTTAACTCCGAATGGTGCAGGGATGACTGCTTATTTGTCTTTATTGCAGGGAGATAGCATTAGTGCAGTTTTGGATCAACTACTCTTCTTAGCCGTTTTTGCTATCTCGCTAGTTGTGATTGCTGGCTTCAGTTTCCCTAAAAGGGGGTATACGTTGTGATTGGAATTTTATTAGCTAAGCTAAAGTTGTTTATCAGAAGCCCATGGACATTTATTATGACAACGCTAATGTCAATTGGCTTTGCATTTATTATTGGAGGAGCATCAAGTAACGTCATAACTGTACCAGTAAGCATCGCGGACAATGATATAAAGAAATCAGTAATTTGGGATGAGCTTAAGGTATCAGACTTATATCATTTTCAGACGATGTCATATGAAGAATTGAGACAGCGTGTTTCAAATGGAAAATCGGAATACGGTTTAATTTTGAGGAAAGAAAGTTTTGAAATGCTTGTAGGGATAGAATCCCCAAATGTGAATATGGTTCGAGGAGCGGTTCAGGAAGCTTATATGAAGCAGCAACAATATGAGCAAATTTTTGCTGCAACAGGAGCAGTCTCTGCAGATGAAAAGAAGGAAGTAACGAAAGAATTGCAACAAGCATTTGATCGTCCTTCCTTTACGATACAAACCCAGAGCTTCCGTGGTACAGACGCGGTAATTCTTGATAATACGTTACATTCATTGTTTGGATTTACGTTATTCTTTGTCATATACACGATTGCCTATAACGTTTTAGGTATATTAATAGAAAAGCAGGATGGCGTATGGGATCGTGTTATCTTATCGCCGGTAAAAAAATGGGAGATGTATGTAGCGAACTTGATCTATAGTTTTATAGCGGGTTATATGCAGGTTGCTATTGTATTTCTTGTCTTTCGATACATGATAGGAGTCGACTTCAATGGTAATTTCATAGAAGCACTCATTCTTTTGATTCCGTATGTATTTGCGATTGTAGCACTATCAATCCTTATTACAGGTCTTGTAAAAACAGTTCAACAATTTAATGCAGTTATTCCTATTATTGCAGTCAGCATGGCAATGATTGGAGGGGCATATTGGCCACTTGAAGTTGTTGAATCTAAATTCATGTTAGCATTAGCAAATTTCGATCCCATTACGTATGGTATGAAGGCGTTAAACGGTGTGGCCGTTTATGGACATTCCCTTAGTGAAATGCTATATCCCATTAGTATTTTGCTCCTGATGGGTGTGGTGATGATCGGTGTAGGAATTCATTTAATGGAAAAAAGACATGTTTAAGCTCTTCAAATGATTGGTTTTATTTTACCCCGCCTTAACGTGCAGTAAAACCCCTTCTTCAAGATTACGCAGAAATTAGGAAAACATAAGAAGGGGTTCAACTGCTCGTAATGGTCCGATTCTGTTCAACTAACATTCAGTGGGAAAGTACTTCACTGAATGAAGTTTCACTTTATCCCGCCTTAACGTGCAGTAAAACCCCTTCTTCAAGATTACACAGAAATTAGGAAAACATAAGAAGGGATTCAACTGCCCGTAAAGGTCCGATTCTGTTCAACTAACATTCAGTTGGGAAAGAACCCCACTGAATGAAGTTTCACTTTATCTTAACGTATTAGATTGATAAAATGGGGGTAGCTCATTGATAAGGAGAGATTACATGCACATTAATGAAGAGGCGCGAGCGGATTTATATAAAGAAGTAGATGGCTTATCTGATGAAGAATTGAATAAAAAGCCTGCCGAAGATCAATGGTCAATTAAGCAGGTTATGGAGCACTTATTCTTGATGGAGGGTGCGATTACTAAAACAATCATCGACCAATTAAAAAATGGTGAAGACGTTCACGCAGATCCAAAACCAATTGAAGCGTCAACTAACCGCGGTACGAAGGTCACTGCTCCGGATTTCGCTACACCAAATGAAGAATTTGCTACGTTAGAAGAATTAAAGCTAAAGTTAACTGCTACCCATCAAGGATTAGTAAATGTTGCTGAAACAGCAGACGAAAACTTGTTAGAAACTAAAGGTTTTGACCACCCGGTTTTCGGTCCTATGAGTTTAAAACAGTGGATCCCATTTGTAGGCTATCATGAAAAACGGCATGTACTACAAATTAAGGAAGTTAAGGAAAAGTTAGGCTTATAGTGAAAGAATAAGAAGGTTGGGATATAATTAGTATTATCAATTGAAATGATGACCAATGAACTACATTAGCTCCGGAAATATACGTAGACTCCTTGAAAAAGAAAATCGCTTTTTCTGCGTGCGATGCTTTTTCAGGGAAGCTTTCCTTGTCCTGCGGGAGGAATGGTATCGGTGAGACCCCGGAGTGCGCAGCACGAGGAGGCTCACCAGCCACCCGCGGAAAGCGAAGTATATTTCCGGGGCGGTTTTTTACGCCAATTTATACAAAAATTCAGACTTTATTTGATAAAATTACTTTTGACCCAACCTCTTTTGGTGTCAAGAAATACCAGCCCCGAATGGCAGAAATAAGGCGCTTTTTCCTGTATAATAAATAGTAGCATCATGAAGAAGGGGGATCTTTGTGAAAAAGAAAAAGTGGCTAAAACTATTAATAGGAATACTTAGTATTCTAGTAATCATAAATATAGTTGCTAGTTTTTATTTTTACAATCTAGCAATTGAACGAAATACAAAGGATTTTCTACAGGGCAATGATGATTTAGAAGTGTCTGCCGAAGCGATGAAAGTCTTCACCCAAGGTGATTGGTATGACTGGTTGGATCAACAAGATTTTCAACGGTGGGAAATAACTTCATTTGATAATCTAAAGTTAAACGGCTATTTTTTACCAGCTGAGGAACCAACTAACAAAACTGTAATATTGGCCCATGGGTACTTAGGTGATGGGCTTGACATGGGGCTATATGGACAGTATTACTATGAGAAACTTGGATATAATCTATTAATGCCTGATGCCAGAGGTCATGGTATGAGTGAAGGCGATTATATAGGATTTGGTTGGCATGACCGTTTGGACTATGTTAAATGGATTGACCAGGTAGTCGATAAACTTGGAGAAGATTCGAAGATTGTATTGCATGGTGTATCCATGGGTGCTGCGACTGTATTAATGACAAGTGGTGAGGATATACCTGACAATGTGAAGGCAATCGTTTCCGATAGTGCTTATACTAGTGTGGAAGATTTATTTGCTTACCAAATGAAGCGGATGTATCATTTACCAAAATTCCCGTTCTTAACAAGTACGAGTATGGTTACAAATATTAGAGCAGGATATGGATTTGAAGAGGCTTCAGCATTGAAGCAGGTTAAAAAAACAGACATTCCAATTCTTTATTATCACGGAAATGCCGATACATTTGTGCCAACAGAAATGGTGCATGTACTCTATGAAAATACGAATAGTCCAGCAGAAATAATGACGATTGACAATGCCGGACATGGAGAAGGCTTCGTGGTTGAAAAAGGAGCTTACACAGATAAGTTAAAGACATTTTTGAATAAATATGTAGAATAAGCAACCTGTTACGGGTTGCTTATTTTTTATAACAAGTTATGGTAGATCTTATAGGAAAATTCGGCATTCGCTATTAAGGACGAGGCGAATGCCGAGCTTTTCTAATCCGAAATTTCTTAGTGTCTTCTTTGTCGCTTGGAAATGGCTTCTAGAGAACAAATGGTGGTAAGCGGACACCAGAGCCTTTATTTGTACAAAAATAGGTTGAATGCGTATGTTGGCGGACACAGGATACCTTATACAGTAAAAAAGTAGTAATCTCATCTTGTTTTTACCTAAATAAGGCATCCTGTGTCCACTTAACCTATAAAATTGATACATTTAATGAAAATAAGGGATCCTAAGTCCGCATGAGACATCTTATATACTTATAAATATTTTTTAAACCAGTCACAAATATGGTTTAGACGTGCTAAACGCATATGTGGTTCTCCACTTCGACTTAATTCATGACTTGCACCAGGAAATCGAACGAATTGAACTTCTTTTTTCAGGTGCTTGAGTGTTACAAATAATTGTTCTGCTTGTTCAATAGGGCAACGTAAATCTTGTTCGCCATGAATAATTAACAATGGTGTTTCCACTTTTTCTGCATATTTTAATGGGGAAAAGTTCCATAATTTTTCCGGGTTGTCTAACAAGTTGTGTCCTAATTCCCAATCTGTGAAAAAGTAACCAATATCACTTACTCCATAAAAGCTAAGCCAATTTGAAATTGAGCGTTGGGTTACAGCAGCTTTAAAGCGATTTGTATGACTAACAATCCAATTAGTCATAAATCCTCCATAACTTCCACCCGTTACACCGAGTCGATTTTCATCAATAAATGGATACTTTTCTAGTGCATAATCTACTGCGCTCATTAGATCCATATAATCCTTATTGCCATAATCCTCTCGGCAGGCATTGACGAAGTCTTGACCATAACCATGGCTGCCTCGTGGATTCATGTATAATACAGCATATCCTTTGGCAGCAAGTAATTGAAGCTCATGGAAATAAGTCTGTCCATACATCGCGTGGGGGCCTCCGTGGATTTCAAGAATCAATGGATATTTTTTATCTTCTTTGAAATCATATGGATGGAGTAGCCAACCTTGAATTTCCCAGCCATCCTCAGCCTCTACCGTTATTGTCTCTGGCTCTACAAACGATACTTCATCTAGCATTTTTGTATTTGCGTTAGTTAGTCGAGTTAATTTCCCATCTTGTAGTTGATAAAAGTTACATGGATTTGTTGGTGTGCTAATGCCTATAATGAAACTATCATTGTCAGCATGATAGGAAAATCCAAATACATGATTATTATCTTTATATAGAGTACTAATTTCACCAGTTAAATCTAGCTGATAAAGCCCTGTCGCCCCATAATCACTTGCGATGAAATAAAGTTTTTCGCCATTTTTAGACCAAACGGGGCCAGTAGTTGATTCACCCATCAGTGTATCACCAATCATCGCATTACCTGCTTGCATGTCGATAGATTTACTAAGTGATAATGTTTTGTTAGTTGCGATATCAACTACAATCACTTGATTCTGTGTTGCGCTTTTATATGCATATTCATGCCCGAAGAAAGCGATTTTATCTCCATTTGGTGAAAATGTTGCGCTGTTATAAGAGCCTTTTCCACTTGTCAGCTTTGCTATCTCTTTGGTTGATAGATTTAGTGTAAAAAGGTCTTCGATTAGGGAGTAATCTTCGTCTTCGTCAAGATTAGCTGAAAAAAGAACTACTTCTCCATCAGGTGAAATATCTTGGAAATTGTGGTCTCTATCACCACTAGTAAGCTGGGTGAAGGATTTGTTTTCTAGATTATACTGAACGATGTGCGTACGTTTTTCAGTTCGAAAGCCACTGCCATCAGCTTTGTACTTTAATCGATTGATCACGATTGGTTTTTGTGCTGCAACTTTCTCATCTTCTTCTCGTTCACTTTTCGATTGTTCATGCTGGTTAGTGACATCAGCTCCTTGCTCCAGATCTGCGCTGAACAGGATGGAACGTCCGTCTTTTGACCACTCCGGATTTGTTGCACCATTTTTAAAATAGGTAATCTGTTGAGCCTCACCACCATCTGTTCTGGCAAGCCAGAGTTGAGGTTGACCGCTTCGTGTTGATTGAAATACTAGTAGACTTCCATCAGGTGAAAAGCGTGGATGAGATGCTTTTCCACCATCAAATGTCCACTGCTTTAGCCTTTTGTCTTTTAGATTCTGTATAAAGAGTTGTGATTGATAGTTTTGATCTTGGTTAATTGTTGTGGATACAAATGAATAGGCTTGACCATCAGGTGTATATTGTGGATCACTAAAAACTTCTAGTTTTGTTAAATCTTCAACTGTTAATGCACGCTTGTATGATACCATGTAGAAAATTCCCCCTTTGTTAGTAGAAAGTTTCATCTAGTCTAAACTATTTCGGATTACGAATCAAATAGAAAAGTTAATTTTCACCATATAAAAAATCCCCTCTGTGAAAGGGGATTTCTAGCTATTATGAAGTTTGCTTTATTCTATTAGTAATCTTTGCATCTTGCTCATATGCTTGTTGTAGTTTTTTCGTAATTGAACCTGGCTTGCCGTCGCCAATTTGTGTATCATCCACGGTAACGATTGGAAGTACTTCTGATGTGCTACTAGATAAAAACATTTCATCAGCAAGGCTGATGTCTTCTACAGTAAAACCGTCCTCATTGAAAGGGATGTTCATTTCTTTGGCAAACTGTTCGACGCGCATGCGTACGCATCCGTGCAAAATCCTCTTCGTAGCTGGGTATGTGTAAATTATTCCATCTTTCACCATATACACATTTGACGAGCTACATTCTGTAACAGTACCATCTTTATGCATTATTGCTTCATATGCACCTTGTTCACTTGCAGTTTGTTTTGCCAAAACATTAGGTAATAGATTTAGACTTTTGATATAGCAATACTCCCAGCGTATATCCCGTTCCGTGATGGCTTTAACCCCGCTTTGTAGAGCAGCTGTATTCCTGGCTTGATCTTGAATGTAACCGTAAATATTTGCTTCAACATTTATAGGGAAAATGTGATCACGCGGTGCTGAGCCGCGGGATGCCTGTAAATATAACTTTGCATCCGTTGTGATCGAATTTTTTTCTAGTAAATCATGTAACAGTGTATTTAGCTCATTTTTCGTAAAAGGAAGTGTGATTTTCACAGCTTCTGCTGAACGAAATAACCGATCGATATGTTCGTCGATTAAATAATAATTACCATTATAAATACGAACTACTTCATAAATGCCATCACCAAATTGCATGGCGCGTTCTTCAAAAGGGTAATTCAAATTATCTCGATGTGTAAATTTTGTCTGTGACAAAATGATTGGATAAACAGACATTTTTTCGCCTCCCCGTAAACATACGTCTATCTTATCGCTAACCGAATATGTTGTAAATGGGTGTTTTTCCCGGTCTATCCTTTTAATTCTTAATTTCTTAAAATTTTTCCTTGATTGATAGAAATAAACTTGCTATAATAAAAAACGTGCTATTAAAAAACGTCGAATTTTGACGATAAAAACTGTTTCATTTGCACTACATAACATGCGGGTGTAGTTTAGTGGTAAAACCTCAGCCTTCCAAGCTGATGATGAGGGTTCGATTCCCTTCACCCGCTCCATACATATGTCTTAACGCAGTGTTTCGTTAGAATAATCTACGAAGCGTTGCGTTTTTTTCATTGGCTTTCTTCTAAAGTTCAGTTTTTGGTGGTATATGGTTAAACTTCGAGGTATTTAAAGATGATAACAGCATGCCACTTGAACTATCATTTTTTGCCCATTATGCTTATAAAAAGGATGTGGACTATGGATAAACTAATTCAAAGCTTACAATCAATTGATGGAAAAGGTTATAAAGCATATAAAAGTTTACAAGGTCATTATAATTTTACTAATTTTGATTTACTTATAGATTATGTACAAGGCGATCCATTTGCTACTCCATCCAAGATACGTGTAGTGGTGCCCACTGATAAACGAAACATAAACAAGGAATGGATAGCAAATTATCATCGTAAAATTGCAACGGAAGATTGTTTTGCTCGTTCGGTAGGAAGGGCTGTTTTCCGACAAACTACTAATATCAAAGGATCGGGAAAAAGTGGATTGATTCAATTCGATAATCCACAGCAGGAAATTATAGAGCGAACTGCGATCACTGTTTCGTCCCAAGCTATTACGCTATGTTTTTCCGTTGGATTGCCCGCTAATGGACGTCGTATAAATGGTAGAGAGGCAATCAAGTTGTTCAAACATGTACTTCCTACAATTGTCGATAAATCCGTTTTTACACTTACTGATCAAGAGATTGTTCAATCGATCGAACTTTCCGATCAGCAACAGGCAATTCGTGATGAAATGAAACGGAATAATTGGGTTGCATTTATAGCAAACGATGCCATATTGCCAAGAAAGAGTGGTGTTAGTGATCAGCCATTAAATCAGGCTATCCCATTTACCAGTCCAGTAGAGAATGAAGTTTCTATAAAAATTCCACATCAAGAAAGCCCAATCAAAGGAATGGCCATAAAACAGGGGATAACACTGATTGTCGGTGGTGGTTATCATGGTAAAAGTACTATATTAGAAGCTGTCGAGCGTGGTGTATATAATCATACAACAGGCGATGGTCGTGAGTATGTTTTAACTGACCGCCAAGCTGTGAAAATTCGCGCAGAGGATGGACGGAAAATAACAGGTGTCGACATCTCCCCGTTTATAAACAATCTACCACACGAACAAGATACACACTTTTTCACAACGGAGAATGCAAGTGGTAGCACCTCTCAGGCTGCTAATGTAATGGAAGCTTTAGAAATTGGAGCTACGACCCTACTAATTGATGAAGATACCAGTGCAACTAATTTTATGATTCGAGACCGTCGAATGCAGCTTTTGGTAAAAAATGAGTTAGAACCAATTACACCTTTTATTGATAAAGTTAAATTGTTGCATGATCAATTTTCTGTATCGACTGTTATCGTAATGGGTGGTTCTGGCGACTATTTTGATGTTGCTGATGATGTTATAATGATGGAAGAATATATTCCAAAGAACGTGACGACCCAAGTAAAAGATATTGCTAGAAAATATCCATCAGCACGGGAAGGTCTAACTATCGAAGGATTTGGAAAAATAACGAATAGGCAAATGTTACAGGAAAGCATCCAAACGAGAAAAGGTAAACGAGCCAAGGTTCAAGCTAAAGGATTAGACAAGATTCTTATGGGTAAAACGGATATATCATTTGCTCAGACAGAACAGCTAATTGATCCATCTCAAACAAGAATGATAGCTGAGGTTATTCAGTATTTGGATAAAACAAACGAGTTGGAAAACTCATCTACGATTGCAGCGTTAGTAGCCAGAATTAACAACCAAATGGACGATAAAGGCTTGGCGTCATTTACCGCTCATCCAAACCAACACCCAGGCGATCTAGCTCGGCCACGTACGTTTGAAATTGCTGCAGTTCTAAATCGGATGCGAACACTACGGGTTAAACAAGCATAGTAGCCAGAGTGAGGAGGCAACAACCATGAACCATGAAACATTAAAACAAGAAATCATCGATTACAGTAAACAGATTGGAATAGATAAAATTGGTTTTGCCTCTGCTGATGTATTTGGTGAACTGAAAGAAAGGCTAAAGCGCCAGCAGGAACTAACATATGCTTCCGGGTTTGAAAAAGGTTCAATCGAAGAAAGAACAGAACCAGAACGTTTACTGCCAGAGGCACAATCGATCATTTCGATAGCGGTTGCTTACCCATCTCGTATGAAAAATGCACCAAAGAGTACGAAAGAAGAACGTCGAGGTATTTTCTGTCGAGCATCCTGGGGAATTGATTATCATGATATATTGCGAGACCGATTAGCTAAACTTTCTGCATTTATTAAAGAGAACGTACCGCAAGCGAACGATAAAGTAATGGTAGATACTGGCGAATTATCGGATCGTGCAGTTGCTGAGCGTGCTGGTATTGGGTTTAGTGGAAAGAATACATCGATTATTACGCCTGAGTTTGGTTCATTCGTCTATTTAGGAGAGTTAATTACCAACATACCATTTGTTCCGGATTCTCCCGTAGAAGATAGTTGTGGGGAGTGTACAAAGTGTATCGACGCATGCCCAACTGGCGCAATTGTCCAAGGAGGTCAGCTTAATGCACAGCGCTGTATCGCGTTTCTTACACAAACGAAAGATTACCTGCCAGATGAATTTCGAACCAAAATTGGAAATCGAGTCTATGGATGTGACACATGTCAGATTGTTTGTCCGAAAAATAAGGGAATTGACTTTCATATCCATCCCGAAACGGAGCCCGATCCAGAAGTAGTAAAACCTAAATTGCAGCCAATGCTACGAATGTCGAACCGCGACTTCAAGGAAACATACGGTCATATTTCTGGTTCATGGCGTGGTAAAAAGCCGTTACAGCGAAATGCACTCATCGGTCTTGCTCATTATAAGGATAAAACAGCTGTAGACGAAATGATTGAAGTTATGAAAAATGATCCCCGTCCAGTTATTCGTGGAACGGCAGCATGGTCTCTCGGCAAAATTGGAACAGATAAAGCGTTTTCGGCTATTAAACAGGCGCTTGCTATCGAAGAAGACGAACAAGTTCGTTTTGAAATGAAAAAGGGTCTTGATTTTCAGTCGACAGGTATCTAGTTAAATGGAAGGGAAGCGAAAGCATGAGTATGGTTAAGCTCTATTATGATGAAATGGATTCACCAATAGGTATTTTATCTTTAATTAGTAACGGTGCGAAATTGGTTCGGATTGAATATGGGAATATGGACGAAAAAAGTGACCAAATGAGGAAATGGGTTAGTCGTTATTTTGGAGACACAGCATATGTTCAATCACCAGAGATGTTAAAACATGCCAAAGAGGAATTACAGGCATATTTTAATGGGGAAGTTAGTGTATTTTCATTAAACTTTGAATTTCATGGTACTCCTTTTCAAACTAGCGTTTGGCAAGCGTTGTTCGATTTCATTCCTTATGGCGAAACGAAATCGTATAAAGATATTGCTGTAGCAATTGGAAATCCAAAAGCAGTTCGAGCTGTTGGTGGTGCAGTTAATAAAAATCCTTTTTCTATTATAGTGCCATGTCATCGCGTGATTGGAGCAGACGGACAAATGGTAGGGTATAATGGAGGTTTGGACAAAAAGGAATTTTTATTAGCACATGAAAACCAATACGTTGAAACATTTTAAGTGGATAGCCGTAATATAGAATAGTAGAACATTTTGATTGGGGGCATTAAATGAAAAAACTAGTTGCTTACAGTATCAGTTTTGCTGCTATATTATTTTTATTTGGCTATTTTACCGCTTACACACAGATTGTTGGTACGATAGCACTGGCTATTGCCCTTTTGTTCATTGGCATTGGTGGGTTGGTTAGTAATAATTTTGCCGAGGCGGACCAAATGCGATTGAATTTAGCTATTGAATCGAAGGAAGACCGGAAAACAAATCATCGTATTTTATTTATTTCAGCGATTATTGGCATACCACTTTTTATTGTCGGTGTTATTCTTTTAGCAATATAGGCAAGCTCTTCTCCATAAACTAATAATGGAGAGGGGTTATTTTTATGGACAAATTAATAGATTACTGGGAAAAGTGTTTACAGAATGAAGAAAACGAAGAAAGCTGGTGGTCAAAGAAAAAAAATCTCTGTAAGAAAAGAAATGTATCAATTGTTCGAGTCCAAGGGGAAGGTCACATTTATGAAAAAGTGAGCTATCGAAACAATCAACAGTTTCATTATGTTATGCACTTAAAAATGCTAATGAAACAGGGGGAAAACTTTTATCTCGAGGAACAATGTATTCCATATCAATTTCAACTCGAAAATCAAGCGATTAAAAATCATCGGGAGCTTCCTGTTAGTATGAAACAAAGAGAGGAAAATATAAACGCAGAAAAGATGGATCGTAGCCCTGCGGATAGTCGATTCAATTATGATCGATTGTCTGCTGTAAAGTATGCAAATCGTTGGTGGAATAGTTATAATCCTGCGTATCGAAAGTTTGATGTAGATTGTACGAATTATGTATCTCAATGCTTATATGCAGGCGATGCACCAATGCGAGGGGCACCGAATCGTAGTGAAGGTTGGTGGTATACCGATGCCAATTGGAGCTTTAGTTGGGCAGTAGCTCATTCGCTTAGATGGTATTTAAGTGGATCGACAACAGGTTTGAAAGGCAAAGAAATGGAAAAAGCTTCTGATTTAATTCCGGGTGACGTTATTTGCTATGATTTTGAAGGGGATGGCAGGTGGAATCATAATACAATCGTTGTCGCAAAAGACGCTAACGGTGAGCCTTTAGTAAATGCCCATACCTCAAATAGTAGAAATCGTTATTGGTCATATGAAGATTCGACTGCATGGACCCCAAATATTGCGTATAAGTTTTTCCGTATTGGTGAGTGATGGTATAATGTTTTAGGTAATAACAATGAAGGAGAATGAACAGTGAGTCTACATGTCGTATTATTTCAACCAGAAATCCCTGCTAATACGGGTAATATCGCCAGGACCTGCTTAGCTACAGACACTACCTTGCACTTAATTCATCCATTAGGTTTTTCGACAGATGACAAAATGTTACGTCGTGCAGGTCTGGATTATTGGAAAAACGTAGATATTCGCGAGTATGCGTCTATAGAAGAATTATATAGTACATATCCTGAAGGTAACTATTATTATATTGAAAACTTTGGAACAAAGCATTATACAGATTATGATTATAGTAATACGGACGAAGACTTGTTCTTTGTATTCGGGAGAGAAACGGACGGTATTCCTAAAGAACTGCTAGAAGGAAAAGAGGAAAAATGCCTACGTATCCATATGAATGATCAGGTGCGTTCATTAAACTTATCCAATACTGCTGCCATTATTTTATATGAAGCACTTAGACAACGAGGATTTCCGAAGTTGGTATAAAAAAAGCCGTCATGTAGAAATTGACGGCTTTTTTTATTATTGATTTTTTTTCGATACTCCTGGTTTAGCATCATGACCTGCAGTAAACATGGAAACAATGAATACTACACATACTCCCAATAATAAAGCTAAGTCTGTAGTCATGCTTGTGGCCTCCTTTAATTCTATATGTAACCACTTTTTTTCACTATTAGTGTCTTCATTATAGCTTAATCATTTCAAATTGTGAACCATTGGTATATAATTTTAGCCGAATTGTCACAAGTTATGTAGACGTGGTTGATAAAATTTTATCGGAAATTGTCGAAGAGTCCACCATCTGTATTGTCTATGTGCATAAAATAGGGTATATTAGTTGATGAAGTTGTATGACAGTTCTATAATGATTATTGTATGTGAAAAACCGTTACTGAACGGAGAAAGTTAACTCTAATGGGGGTATAAGACGTGGCACAGAATGAAGAATCTCATGAAAGATTCTGGGAAAAATTTTATGGTCCAAACATAGGGTATGTGGAAGAGCAATATGACTTGTTCAAGGAGGATCCTGATTCAGTCGATCCATCTTTGAAAGCAGTTTTTGAACAGCATGGAGCCCCTAAGTGGATAGATTCAAGCAATGCTGCTACTCAATCCGCAACAACTTCTACTTCTATAAATGATGTAAAGAAATTAACCTCAGCTATGAAACTTGTTGAGGCTATTCGTCGTTATGGTCATTTGGAAGCAGATATATATCCAGTTGGACTCACAAAAGAACGCGAAACTGAATTAGTTAATCCAAAATCGTATGGATTAGAGGAAAATGATCTGAAAAACATTCCTGCAACATGGTTATGGGAAAACGCCCCAACTGGCGTTGAAAATGGCTATGATGTTGTGAAGGAATTAAAAAAATACTATTCTGGAACAATTACGTACGAGTTTGACCATGTTAACAATGATGAAGAACGTAAATGGTTAATGGAGCTAATTGAGGCTGGAAATGCTCGTTTGTCACTTTCTGACGATGAGAAGACACAACTGCTTGAACGCCTAGCACATGTAGAAGGTTTTGAAAGCTTTTTACAAAAAACATTTGTCGGCCAGAAGCGTTTTTCAATTGAAGGCTTAGAATCAATGGTTCCAATGTTAGACAGAATTGTTAAATATGCGACAAACGATAAAATAGAACATATTATGATGGGAATGGCGCATCGCGGACGATTAAGTGTTCTTGCGCATGTTCTAGGAAAACCTTACGATAAGATTTTTTCTGAATTCCATCATTCACCAGATAAAGAATTGATTCCATCGGAAGGTTCAACAGGTATTAACTATGGTTGGACTGGTGATGTAAAATATCATTTTGGTGCAACAAAAGATGTAAAAGATGGAGATGAAACAACTACACGAATTACGTTAGCGCATAATCCATCGCATCTAGAATTCGTTAATCCTGTTGTGGAAGGCTTTGCTCGTGCAGCACAGGATGATCGTTCAGCAGCAGGATATTCAAAACAAGATATGCGAAAAGCTATCCCAGTACTTATCCATGGTGACGCAGCATTTATCGGCGAAGGTGTAGTAGCTGAAACACTTAACTTAAGTGGGTTACCAGGATACCAAACAGGCGGATCGCTTCACATTATTGCAAACAACTTGGTGGGTTATACGACGAACCAAGAAGATGGACGTTCAACACGATATGCTAGTGACTTAGCAAAGGGATATGAAATTCCGATTATTCACGTCAATGCAGATGATCCAATTGCGTGTATTTCAGCAATTAGAATTGCGTATGAATATCGTCAAAAATTCCATAAAGATTTCCTGATTGACTTAGTCGGATACCGTCGTTATGGGCATAATGAAATGGATGAACCGAGAACAACGCAACCACTTCTTTATCAAGACATTGATAACCATCCAACAGTAGCAAATGTTTTTGCGAAGGTCCTACAGGATAAAGGAACACTGAATGAGGATGGTTTTAAGAAAATAACTAGTCAGGTTGAAGATAGCTTACGTAAAATTTATGAAAGCATGAAGGAAAATGAAACTGGTTCTGCAGAAGTACAAAGTATGCCAAAGGCTTTAGCAAACGGGCTTGATCAGTTTGAAACAGCAGTATCATTAGATACACTGAAGACGTTGAATAAGGATTTGTTAAATCGTCCTGAAGGCTTTACTGGATTTAAAAAGCTAGAAAAGATATTGAAACGACGTGAGAATGTTTTAGAAGAAGGAAATAAGGCCGACTGGGGTGCAGGTGAAGCGTTAGCCTATGCATCTATCCTGAAGGATGGAATCCCGATTCGCCTTACAGGTCAGGACTCTGAGCGTGGTACATTCGCACATCGTCATGTTGTTTTACATGATATTAAGACGAATGAAAAGTACAGTCCAATGCATGGTCTAGATGTAAATGCATCGTTTGATGTTCGAAATAGTCCTTTATCAGAAGCTGGGGCACTAGGATTCGAATATGGTTATAGCGTTCAATCTCCAAATACGTTAGTACTTTGGGAAGCGCAATTTGGTGACTTTGCAAACGCCGGGCAAGTCATTTTTGACCAATTTATTTCTGCAAGTCGAGCTAAATGGGGCGAAAAATCAAATATGATTATGTTGCTTCCTCATGGCTACGAAGGGCAAGGACCAGAACACTCAAGTGCTCGATTGGAGCGTTTCCTACAAATGGGAGCGGAAAATAACTGGATCGTCGCAAATGTTACGTCATCAGCACAGTTCTTCCATTTAATTCGTAGGCAAGCTGCAATGCGTGGGCGCGAAGAAGCAAGACCATTAATTCTTATGACACCAAAGAGTTTGCTACGTAATCAACGGGTTGCATCTGAGGCGAAGGAATTTACTGAAGGAAAATTCCAGCCATTACGTCAACAGCCTAATTTAAAGGTTAGCAAGAAAAATGCGAAACGCTTGCTAATTGGTAGTGGTAAAGTCATGGTAGATATAGAAGAAGCTATTGAAAACTCTGAGGAGAATTTTGATTGGCTTCGTGCAATGCGTTTAGAACAAATTTACCCATTTCCTAAAAAGGATTTAGAGAATGAGTTAAAGCAATTGCCAAACTTAGAAGAAATAGTTTGGGTTCAAGAAGAGCCGAAAAATATGGGTGCTTGGGACTTCGTTGATGATTTTCTAAGGGATCTACTTCAGGAAGGTCAAACATTACGTTACGTTGGTCGTCCGAGACGTTCATCACCAGCAGTTGGTATTCCAAATGTCCATAAAACAGAGCAAAACCAGCTTGTACAAAAAGCGATTCAACCGTTAGAAGGAGGAGATTCCAGTGAAAGAAATTAAAATTCCAGAACTTGCAGAATCGATTACAGAAGGAACAATTGCCGAATGGCTAGTCAAAAAGGGCGATAAGATTGAAAAAGGTGACCCTGTTGTTGAACTTGAAACGGATAAAGTAAATGTTGAAGTTAACTCAGATTTTGCGGGTGTAATCGTAGAAATTATTAGTGAGGAAGGCGATGACGTAGAGGTAGGCGACGTTATTGCTAAGGTTGATGAAAATGGGGAAGCTGGCGGTGATGCTTCTGGGGAAGAAGCACCGAAAGAAGAGCCAAAAGAAGAGAAGGAAGAGGAATCTTCTAAAGAAGAGCCTAAAGAATCTCCGAAAAAAGAAGAAAAGCAAGAAGAAAAAGCTGATGATAGTAAACAAGACGTTATTGCTTCACCAGCAGCTAGAAAACGTGCGCGTGAATTAGGCATTGATTTAAGTTCAGTAAGTGCACGTGATCCACTTGGTCGTATTCGTCCAGAGGATGTTGATGCCGCTGCAAAAGGCGGAAACGAAAAGCAAGAAGAAAAGCCAGCTAAGAAAGAGCAAGCGAAGTCTTCTGAGAAAACGGAATTTGATAAGCCAGTAGAACGAGTTAAAATGTCTCGTCGTCGTCAAACAATTGCTAAGCGTTTAGTTGAAGTACAACACGAAGCTGCAATGTTAACTACCTTTAATGAAGTTGACTTAACAGCAGTTATGAAGCTTCGTAGTGAACGTAAAGAAAACTTTATGAAAAAACACGACGTGAAACTAGGGTTTATGTCATTCTTTACAAAAGCCGCTGTAGCAGCTCTTAAGGAATTCCCACTATTGAATGCGGAAATCCAAGGCAATGAGCTTGTATTGAAAAAATTCTATGATATTGGAATCGCAGTATCAACAGATGATGGTTTAGTAGTACCTGTTGTTCGTGATGCAGACCGTCTAGACTTTGCCGGTGTAGAACGTGAGATTGGAAATCTAGGTAAAAAAGCGAAAAATAAAGAATTGCAAATGAACGACCTACAAGGTGGAACGTTCACTATTACAAATGGTGGAACATTCGGTTCTATGCTATCTACACCAATCTTAAACGCACCACAAGTTGGTATTCTAGGTATGCATAACATCGTTAAGCGTGCAATGGTAATGCCAGACGATTCTATCGAAGTTCGTCCAATGATGTACCTAGCATTATCATATGATCACCGAATTGTTGATGGAAAAGAAGCAGTACAATTCCTAGTACGAATCAAGCAACTACTTGAAGATCCATATGACTTATTGTTAGAAGGATAAGAAAAACTAACCAAACCTGCTATGCTCATATTGAGTATGGCAGGTTTTTTGTTGGAAAATATAATATATGGTAGACCCTGTAAGAAAAATCGCTATCAAGGATTTTGTCTAAAATACATTTAAGCTAGTTTCTTTCAGGTTTCTATTGCAAATCTATTGCAAATAACGCTAAACACGAATATTATAGTATATGTTGGTTATATTATTCGGAAAGAAAGGTGTAATGATGAATAGTTTTTTTAAACTAAAACAAAATAATACAAATATCCGAACTGAAGTAGTCGCAGGATTTACGACATTTCTTACAATGGTATACATAGTAGTGGTCAATCCAGCTATTCTTTCAGCAGCTGGAATCCCGTTTGATCAGGTATTTATGGCAACTATAATTTCTGCCGTAGTAGGTACATTAATTATGGCGTTCTTCTCTAATTATCCAATCGCAATCGCTCCTGGGATGGGAATGAACGCTTATTTTACAAGTGTAGTTGCTTCCCAAGGATTTTCTTATCAAGTTGTCTTAGGAACAGTATTTATAGCTGGTGTCATTTTTATATTACTAAGTCTTACGAAACTCCGTGAAACGTTAATTGAAGCAATTCCGCCATCTTTAAAGTTTGGAATTACGTCTGGTATTGGGTTGTTTATTGCTTTTCTTGGACTAAAAATGTCTGGTATTGTTGTGCCAAACGAGGCAAATATGGTTGGATTTGGTGATTTACATCAACCAGTGACATTATTAACGTTGGCTGGTTTGTTCATAACACTAATGTTAATTGCGAGAAATGTTAAAGGTGCATTATTTATCGGAATGCTGATTACTGGTATAATTGGCTTCTTTACGGGGCAATTAGAATTTTCAGGTTCTCCTTTTTCAGCACCACCAATGCCAGTATTTTTCGATATGGATATTGGTGGAGTATTTGCAAATGGTCTATACACAATTGTATTTGCATTTTTACTTGTAACCATTTTTGATACGACAGGGACGATGATAGGAGTAGCAGAACAAGCTGGATTTATAAAAGATGGAAAATTACCTCGTGCTAAGTCGGCATTACTTGCAGATGCAACAGCAACTACGGTAGGTTCCATGTTTGGAACAAGTCCATCATCTGCATATATTGAATCTACTTCGGGTGTAACAGCAGGTGGACGAACAGGATTAACATCACTTGTAGTCGCTATATTATTTATTGTTTCTATTTTCTTGTCACCAATTATTGCTGCAATAGCAGGATTGCCAGCGATGACAGCACCCGTATTAATTATTGTGGGAAGTTTCATGATGGAAGGATTAGCCCGTATTAATTGGAAGTCATTTGATGAAGCGTTCCCAGCATTCGCGATTATCTTAACAATGCCTTTAACATCAAGTATAGCAACAGGAATCTCAATAGGATTCATAACATATCCTTTATTAAAGTTAATTAGCGGAAGAGGGAAAGACGTTCACTGGATCTTATATTTGTTTGGGATTATTTTCGTCCTGCAAATGATTTTCTTCCCAGCTCATTAAGATAGAAAAGCGTAGGCAACGAGGAGCCGTAGTTAGACAAAGGGAAATGATGGCAACAGCTCAGTGAAACATAGAAAGTTGCATAAACGTGCAAGCTATTTTGCGCTCGAAATGTACCATGTTCATAAAGGTTTCTAAGCATCATTAAAAAGACTTCAGCAATCATAAATTGTTGAAGTCTTTTTTGCGTAATTAAAACTTTCTAAAAAGGGTACTACTAAGTAACGTGAAAAATTGGAAAACACTTTAACTTGCATGACGTCTGACAACCTGTTACAATCACTAATGGCAAAACAAATTGTAAGCATTTACAATAATAGATTATTGAATAAAGGGAGGCTACATCCTTGGGTTTACTCTTAGATATTTTCCTTGGTGTTTTAGCAATCGTTGTGGTACTTGGAATAGCATTTTTAATGTCGAATGATAGAAAAAACATTAATTATCTAGCTATTGTAATCATGCTGGCAGCCCAGCTACTGATAACGGCATTTATGTTCAATACGAGTATCGGACAAGCCATTATTAATGGTATTTCTGCGGTTTTTAATAAGTTAATTGAGTTTGGTAATACGGGTGTCAACTTTATCCTAGGAGGAGTGGCGGTAGAAGAGGGCGGAAGTGTGTTCTTCTTTAATGTATTACTTCTTATTATTTTCTTCGCTACAATCTTATCCGTACTAACGTATTTGAAAATTCTTCCGACAATCATTAAATACGTTGGTAGCTTTATTTCGAAATTAACGGGATTGCCAAAAGTTGAGTCCTTCAATGCTGTAAATAGTATCTTTTTCGGTCAATCAGAGGCATTATTGGCGATCAAATCCCAGTTTCATCATTTGGATAAAAATCGACTTTATATCGTAAGTGCATCTGCAATGGGATCAGTATCTGCATCCATTGTGGGAGCGTATTTGCAAATTTTACCTGAACAGTATATTTTAATAGCACTGCCATTAAACATGTTCAGTGCCTTGATGGTCGCTTCTATCATTGCACCGGTAAAGGTTCCTAAAGAGGAAGATCATGTGGACATTAGAGATGTTTCCAATGATAAAAGCATTTTTGAAGCAATGGGAAATGGTGCACTAGATGGTGGTAAAATTGCCTTGATTGTAGCAGCAATGCTTGTTGCATTTATTGCCTCATTAGAGCTTGTCAATTGGGCAATATCATTTACTGGATTTACTTTACAAGAGATACTAGGTTATGTATTGGCACCAATTGGATTGTTAATGGGAATTGCTCCAGACGAGGTGATTCGCGCAGGTGGAATTATGGGTACGAAAATTGTTACAAATGAATTTGTTGCCATGCTTGAATTTCAAAAAGTCCTAGGTAGCATGTCGAAAGAAACAATTGGAATCGTAACGGTATTCCTAACAAGCTTCGCAAACTTTTCTTCCATAGGTATTATTGCGGGTACAGTACAAGCAATTGATAACAAGAAAGCAATTCAAGTTTCAGGATTTGGTATGAAGTTGTTAATTGGTGCAACACTAGCATCAATACTCTCTGCAACTATAGTTGGATTGTTCTTATATTAAAGAGAAGGCGGTGTTTGACACTTTTTTAAAGTGTCAAACACCGCCTTTTAAGTTTAATTATCATGCCTTCGGGATACATACATATTAGACTAACTTGAAGGAGAGCGATAGTGTGAGTGAGCAATTTGATCTTTTTATAGATGGTAAGTGGGTTTCTACGGATGAAAAAGTAGACGTATTAAATAAATATACACAACAATCATACGCAAAAGTTTCAAAAGCTGGTGAAAATGAAGTAGACCAGGCAATTGAAAGTGCTGAAAACGCGTATAAATCGGATCAATTAGGTGCTTATGATCGATATAAGATTTTAAAGCGCGTTTCCGAATTACTTCAGGAGAACAAAGACGAATTTGCGAAATCAATTGTGATGGAAGCTGGAAAACCATTAAAACAAGCAAAAACTGAAGTCGATCGTGCAACACAAACATTTGAACTGTCTGCTGAAGAGGCGAAACGAATCAGTGGTCATGGTGTGCCTGTTGAAGCAGCTCCAGGTTCCGAAAACCGAATGGCGTTTACTATTCGTGTGCCAGTTGGAGTAGTCGGGGCAATTAGCCCGTTTAATTTTCCATTGAATCTTGTGGCACATAAAATAGGTCCAGCGCTTGCAGCGGGTAATGCAGTAGTATTAAAACCAGCCAGTGCTACACCGACAACTGCACTTAGATTAGCTCGTCTTTTTGAAGAAGCAGGATTACCAGCAGGACTATTGAATGTAGTGGTTGGTTCTGGATCTGTGATAGGAAAACAAATGCAACAAGATAAACGTATATCCGTTTATACCTTCACCGGAAGTGCAGAAGTTGGTTTGAAATTAAAGCAAAATACGGGGTTAAACAAATTAATTCTGGAATTAGGAAATAACTCGCCTGTTATTGTGGACAAAGAAGCCGATATCGAGAAAGCTGCAGCAAATGTCGCGCAAAAAAGCTTTGCCTTTGCAGGACAAGTGTGTATTTCCGTCCAGCGCGTTTATGTGCATGAATCGATCCAAGAAAACTTTCAACAAAAGCTTCTTACAGCTATGAAAAAATTAAATATCGGTGATCCAAATGACAGTGCAACCGATGTTGGACCAATGATTTCAGAAGATGAAGCGAAACGTGCAGAATCTTGGGTAAATGAAGCAGTAGAAAACGGAGCGAAAGTAATTACAGGCGGGAAAAGAGAGGGAGCACTATACTATCCAACGGTCGTGACTGATGTCAAAAAAGACATGCGTGTAGTCTGTGATGAGATTTTTGCACCAGTGCTTTGTACAATACCGTATTCGAACATTGATACGTGTATTGAAGATGTGAATGAGTCACCATATGGTTTACAAGGCGGAATTTTTACGAAAAGTCTTGATACGGCGTTTTACGTAGCAAAACGAGTTGAAGTCGGAGGCATGATGATCAATGATTCTTCGCAATACCGTGTGGACTTAATGCCGTACGGTGGTGTAAAGGATAGTGGCTGGGGAAAAGAAGGGCCAAGGTATTCTATTGAAGAGATGACCGAAGAACGATTGATTGTAGTTAATCTAGAAGAATAGGTATGGAAGTAGGGCGGAATTCCGCTCTATTTTAATAGAAGAGTAGAAACGAAAAGCTGTCTAGCTCCAGCGCCCAGAAGCTGCCGTCATAAGCAATGGACACATAGAACGCTAAACCCATGCGTTCTAAGGTCCCTTGCTTATGCGTCTGCTTCTAATCGGGCGCTTGCGCATTTCTAATAGGTAAATTTTCGTAGTTATAAATAGAATGGTATTATCTTATTTCAACTCTAATAGAATAGACTAAGAACATTCTATTATGGGGTTGTCTATCATGCATACTAGTGAGATAAGTAAGGAAATGTATCGGATAGTAAAGGAATCCGAAATTGAAGAGTTTCTAACTATGCTACAGAACTATTTAACGGGCACAAACTCTAAAAATAAAAAATATAGCTTATCATTCTATCGTAACCTACCAATTTTAGATAAATGTTTGCGTAAGCTTTCTAGTAAGGAGCAAAAGCTGCTAAGTGTTAAAGTCAATGCTGTCATTGCGTATTTAGATGATATAAACAATATACATTCTCCTTCACCTTTTATAATAGGTGTTTTCACTGCGGTAATTTCATTAGTTTTAGGTGTGATGATAAAGGACTTTGCATCTTTTCCAGCATGGACGATTGGGATAGTAGTCATATGTTTTGTTTTGTTAATACCTGGAATATCATGGTTTACGCTTGATCAATCAGGAAAAAATGCGGAACTAAAAGAAATCTTAACCATTTTAAAAGAATTAGTAGAATAAGTTTTACATGTTTTACTTAAAGCGATAAAGGAAACATACTTTATGGACAAAAAAATAGTAGTAAGATATAGTAAATATAGAATATTTTAAATAAAGGAGACATTCTACATGCGTAACGAATTGAAGCATTACATTAACGGGGAATGGGTAGAATCAACTGGAACTGAAACAATGGATGTTATCAACCCAGCGACAGAAGAAGTAATTGGTAAAATTAGTCTCGGTACAAGAGAAGACTTGGATAAAGCTGTTGCGGCAGCTAAAGCAGCATTTCCTACTTTTTCAAAAACAACAAAAGAAGAACGAATTGAAATGCTAGAAAAAATTGCTGCTGAATATGAAAAGCGAAAAGACGACATTGTCGAAACGATTACAAACGAGCTTGGTTCACCAGTTAAGATTTCTGAGAAAGTTCACTACAACATGGGATATCAACATTTTTCCGAAGCCGCGAAAGCGCTTACTGATTTTTCGTTTATAGAAGACCGTGGTGGACATAAGGTTGCAAAAGAGACTGTTGGGGTTAGTGGGCTTATTACTCCATGGAATTTTCCAATGAACCAAACTACAACAAAAATTGCGAGTGCTTTTGCAGCGGGAAGTCCAGTTGTATTGAAACCATCTGAAGAAACACCATATGCTGCTATTATTTTGGCGGAAATTTTTGATGAAGTTGGTGTGCCAAAAGGAGTATTCAACCTTGTAAACGGTACAGGTGATGTAATAGGAGATGGCATTAGCTCACATCCAGATATTGACTTTGTTTCCTTTACTGGTTCGGTAGGAACTGGACAAAAAATCATGACGAATGCTTCGGAGACAATTAAGAATGTTGCACTTGAACTGGGTGGTAAATCTCCACTTATTGTATTAGAGGATGCAGATATTGAAAAAGCAGCAAAAGCAGCTGTTAATCATATTGCAATGAATACAGGTCAAGTGTGTACTGCAGCAACACGTATTATTGTTCCTGTTTCTATTAAAAAAGAGTTTGAAGAAGCAGTTTTAAACGTACTTTCAAAATTCCCTGTTGGTGACCCACGTGAAAAATCATTTGTTGGGCCGCTAATTTCGAAAAAACAGTGGGATCGCGTACAATCCTACATTGAAAAAGGTATTGATGAAGGAGCGAACTTAATTGCGGGCGGAACTGGTAAACCTGAAGGCATTGAGAAAGGATACTATGCTCGTCCGACTATATTTACAGACGTGAAAAATAGTATGGTTATTGCGCAAGAAGAAATTTTTGGACCAGTAATGTCAATCATTTCTTATGAAACTGTTGACGAGGCAATTGAAATTGCAAACGATACAGTTTACGGATTGGCAGGTTACGTAATTGGTAATGATCATGAAACACTTAGCAAAGTAGCTCATAGCATCCAAGCTGGACGGATTATGGTTAACAACGCTGCGCCTGATTTCACAGCACCGTTCGGAGGCTATAAACAGTCTGGTATCGGACGTGAATGGGGAGATTATGGTATTGAGGAATACCTCGAAACGAAAGCGATTTTAGGATTATAATTCATTAAAAAACAACGGGCTTTCACGTTAAGCCCGTTGTTTTCTTTGGAATTTTTTCTGTAAATAAAGCAATCTCCATAGTAATGCTACAGCACCACAGGTTAATCCAATAATTATTCCTACCCAATAACCAAACGGTTCAAGCGGGGTGTATGTTGCAAGGAGCCATCCACTTGGTAAACCAATTACCCAGTAAGATACAAAAGAAGTAATTAGTGTTACATTTACATCTTTGTATCCACGTAATGCACCTTGAATTGGTGCAGCAAAAGCATCTGCTAGTTGGAAAAAGATTGCGTAGTAGATGAATTGCTTGGTAAGTTCAACTACTTCCGTATTGTCTGAGTAAAGGTTTGCTACAAAATCATTAAAAACATAAAGTACGAATCCTGCAAATAACGCGATAAATAATCCGCTACTCATCCCGATAAGACCATATGTTTTTGCTTCATGCATTCGTTTCCCACCAATTTCAAATCCAATCGCAATCGTTAAGGCCATACCTACACTTAAAGGGATCATGTACAATAAGGAGGCGAAATTAATCGCTGCCTGGTGTGCTGCAATTGTATACGTACTATATATGCTCATTAGCAAGGTTACCGCTGAGAAAATACTTGTTTCGAAAAAAATGGAAAAACCAATCGGAATACCAATTTTCAACTGTTCCCACCAATCAACTAGGGATGGCTTAACCCAATTAGAAAATAGATTGTACTGACGGAACGGATGGATTTTATAAAGAATTCCGAACGCTATAATACAGACTACCCAATAGGTTATTGCAGTTGCAATACCAGCACCGATACCACCATAGGCTGGTACACCAAATTTACCGAAAATAAATACCCAGTTAAAGAATATATTGATAGGTAAGGAGATTAAAATAATAATCATCGAAATTCTTGTTTGACCTAGTGCATCAATAAAACACCGTAATGTATTAAAAATAAACAATGGTACAATTCCTGTAACTAACCAAATAATATATAGTTTAGCAATTCTTCTTACCTCTGGTTCCAAATCCATCGTACCTAAAATTGGTTCTAACAAAAAAGCACCGACAATCACAACAATAATTGCAAGTACGATAGATAAATATACTGCTTGCTGGACTTTACTTGCTAATTTATCGTTTGCATGCGCACCAACTAAATGGGCAATAATTGGTGTAACCGCAAGTAAAACGCCGTTAATTCCAGTAAAGATCGGTACCCAGAGACTTGAACCTATCGCAACGCCAGCTAAATCATTCGCTCCAGCTTGACCTGACATCACTGTATCAAAAAAGTTCATTAGATACATACTTACCTGAGTGATGAGAATAGGAATTAAAATAATGGTAAAAAGCTTTAGCTTTTCCTTTATCGTTGTTGTTTCATACATAAAGCTCTTCCTTTTTTTATCAATTTCTACTAGTATAGAGAAGTATTAAGAGCAATTATACCGTTTTATTTCGTAGTGCGAAAGAAGGGACGTTCAAGTAATGAATAAAAAGAGTATTCTGTTTACAGGTGGCGGCACAGCGGGACACGTCATAGTAAATTTGGCAGTTATTCCAATCTTTCAGAGAGAAGGATGGGAAATAAATTATATTGGATCAAAAGATGGAATTGAACGCAAGTTGATTGAGGAATTAGACGGAGTAACGTATCATCCGATCTCCACAGGAAAACTTCGCCGATATATGTCTAAAGAAAACCTTAAGGATCCTTTCAAAGTTTTAAAAGGAACATTGCAGGCTTGGCGAGTAATTGGAAAAACAAAACCATCTATTGTTTTTTCAAAAGGTGGATTTGTTTCCGTTCCAGTTATGTTAGCATCAAAGCTTCGCCGGGTTCCGGCTGTTATTCATGAATCTGACTTTACTCCTGGGCTTGCCAATAAAATTGCGATTCCTTTTGCAAAGAAGGTTTTGGCAACATTCCCTGAAACGATGGATTATTTGCCTAAGGAAAAGGCTGAATATGTGGGTGCTGTCGTACGTGATGAACTTTTTCAAGGTAGCAAACAAAAAGGATTAGCAATGTGCGGATTTACAAAAAATAAACCCGTTCTACTTATCATGGGTGGAAGTGGGGGTTCGGAGAAAATTAACGGTAGTGTAAGAGCTAGTCTAGATAAATTATTACCGGAATTTCAAATTATCCACATATGTGGAATTGGTAAGACAGAATCCGAATATAACCGCCAAGGCTACATTCAGTTCGAATACGTAACGGAAGAATTAAAAGATCTTTTCGCAGCGACTGATTTTATTCTTTCCCGTGCAGGGTCCAATGCAATATTTGAATTTTTATCATTACGGATTCCCATGCTTTTAATCCCTTTATCAAAAGGTTCAAGTAGGGGAGATCAAATCATAAATGCCAAGTCTTTTGCAGAAAAACGTTATGCACGTGTAATGGAAGAAGAAACATTAACAGAAGATTCACTTGTAAAAGAATTACTTCAGTTAAAAGAACATGAATTAATTATGAAGACAAACATGGAAACCTATCAAAGTGAAAAAGCAAAAGAACGAGTTATTGAAATTATTAAAGAAAATAGTAAATAATGGTGATAACGGAATCATAAAGTTGGTTACTGCAATTTGTACAATATTCAAGATTGCAACTTAGATATAGATAGTGTCTGTAAATGCTAAGTAGCGGACACAGGATCCCTTATTTTTACTTTTCGGCGTGTTTTTAGATAGTAAGAGGACACAGGATGCCTTATTCAATAAAAAAGAGTGATTTCAACCTGTTTTTAGGCAAATAAGGAATCGTGTGTCCGCGAACAGAAGCATTTCACCCGATTTTGGATGAATAAGGTATCTGGTGTCCGCTGATTTCAAATTCACTAATAGTAAAATTGTAAATAATATTTCTGGATATCGCTGTAATGATTGCTAGAAGTTATATAAAAAAACCTTCCTCAACAATTGTGAGGAAGGTTTTTTGTAGTTATCTTCTGAACGGCCAGAAGTTCAATTTACCAAACATCCTTACCATTACTGGTACAAATAATGGCAGCATTACTAAGGCGTATAGGAATAATCCTGTTAAAACAACTGTCGCAATTTGTAGTAGTGATAATACACCTGATGGAAGCATAGCACCAAAAGTTCCACCTAGGATAACTGCTGCAGAAATAATAACTGTCCCCATGTTCTTCATTGAATTGATTAATGCATCCTTGATCGAAATTTCCTGATACTCTTTAAATCGATCCATTAAGAATATACTATAGTCAATTCCAAGTGCCATCAACATAACAAAACCGAAGAACGGGATTGCCCATGATAATCCGTCATATCCTAAGATGTTAACAAAAATAACTTCTGTAACCCCAAGAGATGTGAAGTAGGTTAAGACTAATGAACCTATTAAATAAATCGGAATAATCAGGGACCGTAACATGATTACAAGAACAATGAATAAACCGATAATCATTAGCGTTACTGTTCTTGAATAATCTTCATTCGAGATATTTTGTAGGTCATTATTTGTACTACTTATTCCACCTAATTTTGGATCACTGTTTTCGAATACTGTGCCATCCTTTGCATCGTTTACAGTATCCTCAATTTTATCAACCATCTCGATTGCTTCAGAAGAGTATGGGTTTGCTTTTAAAACGACGTCAAATTTTGTAATAGTCTTGTCTTCTGAAATATAAGGTTTTGTACCTTCCATAAATGCTTCATTTTCAAGTGCCTGTTCTGGAATAACTACAGCCGGGTTTTTACCCTCTGCATTAAAATCTCCAAGATATTGTTCAACCTCTGACAATCCATTGTATATTTTTTGTAATCCGTCAGCACTTTTTCCTAATCCATTAGATAGTTGGCTTAGTTGATCTTGCATATCCGCAAACGCAGATTTCAGTTCTTTTTGACCACCATATATTTGTGCTAGGCCGTTTTGTAGGTTAGGAATGTTGTTGATTACTTTGCCTTGACCGTTTGCTGCTTGATTTAAGCCTGCCTGCAATTGGCTGATTCCATCAATTAGTTTACCAATTCCTTGTGAAAGCTTTTCTTGACCTGCAATTGTTTTACTAAATCCAGCGTTTAATTCGTTGAGTGGTGCGATTACTTTGTTTTGGATCTGTGTTTGTGCGCCACCTAGTTTTTCGAGTTGTGCTTGCAGTTGCTTAATTCCATCAATTGTTCCATTTATTTGCTGGATAGAACCATTGTAAAGCTGCATGTAATTGCTGTTTTCTTCACCCAGTTCAGGGTTTGATTGAACAGCAATATTTTTGGCTTTGGTAATATTATCTTTCGCACCTTCTAATGTATCAATTAACATATTCAATTGACTCAAATCAGTACTTGATGAACCAAATCCTTCTAAACCACTAGCTAGCTGCTGATAACCGTTCAACAATTGTCGGTTACTAGCGATGGTCTGATCTAAATTAGCTTTAATGGTTTGCAGGTTATTTTTTATTTCGCCTGCACCTTGGGCACCAGATTGAATACCATTTTGTATTTTAGCAAGTGCGTCACCAATATCACCGATACCATTTTTAGCTGCTTGTGTGCCTTCCATTAATTGATCGACACCATTTTGTGCTTCCTCAAGTTGTGGTGTTGCACCTTCAAGCTCCTTAGCAGCTTTTGCTAAACCTTCTTGAATCGTTTTAATTCCTTCAACACTGTCTCCGATTCCACCAGCTAATTGACCAGTTTGACTTTTTATTAAGAAGTCTTCAATTATTTCGCCTGCCGGTCTAGTAGCACTTCTTACTTGATCGACACCTTCCAACTGTGCAATTTCCTGTGATACTGTTGCGATATCTTGATATTCTTCAACAGTATCTATTGGTTCATCGGTTTCTAATACGACGGTGGTAGGCATTGTTTGACCTGGACCGAAGCTGTCAGCAATCCAATTAAATGCCTTAACAGATCCATATTCGTCTCCGATTTCTTGTAATGAATTATATGACTTATCTCCATCATACGTAATTAAGAATGGTAATGTAATTGCTGCAACGATTGCTAATGAAAGAATAGGTCGTGCCCATGCAAACAATCCTGCTGATTTCCATAGTTTGCTTTCCTTATGTGAAACATTTTTATCAAATGGCCAAAACAGTTTTTTACCTAGTACAACAAGGAAAAAAGGAACTAATGTTGCCAAAGCAATTAATACTACAGCGACGCCAACTGCAACAGCAACTGCTGATTGGTAAAGAGAGAAAGTTGAGAGACCGATTGTTGAAAACCCTACTAATACCGCTAAACCTGCAAAAAAGATGGTTTTACCAGCTGATTTGTACGTAGTCACAACGGCATCTTTAATCGAATCATGATGTGCAATTTCCTCTTTAAATCTACTAATTAACAAAATACAGTAGTCGGTTCCAATTCCAAACATAACGGCCACCATAAAAATTTGCGTGAACGTGGATAATGGGAATCCAACAGAGTTAGCAAGAATCGAAACAACCCCTTGTGCAGCCAGATAACTAATTCCAACTGTTAATAAAGGGATGAACGGTGCTACAAAGGATTTAAAGACGATAAATAGGATAATTAAAATTAACCCAACTGTGATAAATTCCGTACGCTTTAAGCCTTCTTCTGAATTTTTGGTTATGTCTAGCTGTATATATTGTTCACCAGTTAAATGGTGGTTAACTTCAATATTTTCAACGACATCAATTATTTTTTCCCTTGAATCACTAATTTCCTGATTAGCAAGCGAAAGCTCAAACGGAACTAATATAGTCGTTCCATCTTTTGAAACTGTTTGCTCAGCGATTTTAGGGTCTTCAGTGAATGCGAGAATATTGGAAATACCTAGTTTTTCATTATTCTCTTTAAGTTGTTCAATTGCCCTAGAAACTTCTTGTTTTTCCGATTTATCAAGACCATTATCATCGTGGAACACAAGAACGGCACTTGTCATATTTTCCCCATTACCAGATGACATTTGATCAATAAGTTTTCCTGCTTCTTGTGATGGGTAATTTTCTGGAACTGAAATTTGTCCTTTTTCACGTACAAGTTCCTGTAAGTTTGGTGAAAATATGAATAAAGCAGCTGCTGCAACTACCCACAAAATTGCAATTAGCCAGCGAAAACGAATTATTTGCTTCATGGATGAACTCCTCCTTATTGCTTCTCCATAACACTTGCTAATTTCTCAAGTGATTGAATGAACATCGTAATTTCTTCCTTATCAAAATGAGAGAGCTGATCTTCAATTACGGCGTAAACCTCTTTCTCCGTAAACTCAACTAATTCCGAACCTTTAGGAGTAACATCCAAATAGACATTTCTTCTGTCAGCTTGGTCACGGTTTCGCTCGATTAATTCCTTATCAAATAAGCGGTTTATTTGTGCAGTAACTGCGCTTTTTCCAACTCCAAAAGCATGGGCGATTTCTGTGCTGGTACAGTTATTATTATTTCGGATATATTGTAGAGTAGAAAATTGATCTGTTGTAATATCCGAATGTATTTTTTCTTTTAAAATGCTGTTGACTCCACGGTAGATAGTATTCATAGCGGTTTGATACCGACTAATAAGTACATAAATATCCATGTTGACACCTCCAACTATATAATAGTTCAATTGATGAATAGTTTAATAAGTGAACTATTTTATCGTAACAAGGTTAGTATGGAAGTACAACTATAAATTATGTATGTCACAAAATGGTCAAATTTAGGTTTGAATAATTAAAACGACGGGTACAGTTTATAGAGGATATTTCTGCACATTAAAACATTGTGCGAGTAAAATGTCGCATTTTTGAGTAATATGCGCAATGTTGGAAGAATATGAAGCTAAGTCATCGTATTGAACAATTCAACCTCTCCTATCGCAATATATCAATAACTAAGCAATTTGAATGTAGAAAATTATTCCTATATGATTAATAGTGTTGTTTGAGAAATGTATCCACCCGAAAATTCCATCTGTTTCCTCGATTGTATCGTCACTATCTTTTATAACAATCAAGTATTTTTCAATTACCAATTTTGAAACGTGAAATGTGGGCGACGTTTCATTTTAGTTTTTCCATTATTCGTGTTATTGGCAATTTTTTATTACTAATTATTGATGAAAAGGGGTATGTAAAATGAAAAAGGTTATTATGTTATTTTCAGCTGCGATATTACTAGTACTTTCAGCATGTAGCGGTTCCCAAGCAGATGGGGAATTAGAAAAAATTGTTTTTGCTGACGCTGGATGGGATAGTATTCGTGTTCATAACAGCATTGCACAAAAAATAATTGAAGAGGGCTATGGCTATGAAACAGAGGTAACACCAGGTTCGACAGCAGCAACTTTCCAAGGGCTAAGGGAAGGCGATATAAACGTTTATATGGAAGTATGGACAGATAATATCAAAGAAGTATATAACGAGGCAATTGATGCGGGTGACATCAAGAAGGTTTCTGTGAACTTTGATGATAACGTGCAAGGTTTATATGTTCCTACATATGTAATTGAAGGGGACAAAGAACGAGGAATCGAACCTATGGCTCCAGATCTGAAAACAGTAGAAGATTTGAAAAAGTATCCAAAGTTATTCGCTGATCCTGCTGAACCTGACAAAGGTCGTTTAATTAACGCGCCAAGTGGTTGGGCGGTGGAAAAAGCAATCACGCAAAAGATGGAAACGTATGGTTTGAATGAGACTTTTGTAAACTTTAAACCGGGATCTGACGCTGCAATTGTTGCTTCATTAACAGATGCAATCAAGGCAGGAGAGCCGTGGGTAGGTTATTATTGGTCACCAACTGCTGTAACGGCTAAATATGATCTAACATTATTGCAAGAACCAGAGTATGATAAGGAAGTTTTTGAAAAGACAAAGGGTACAGAGTTTCCACCGAATGATGTGGTAGTAGCAGTACACAAAGATATGCCTGAACAGGCACCTGAGGTCGTAGATTTCTTAAGCAATTATGAAACAAGTGCTACTTTAACGGAAGAAGCATTGAAATACATGGATGATAATAAAGCATCACCTGAGGAAGCAGCAATTTGGTGGATGAAGCAACATGAAGATATTTGGACTAGTTGGGTATCCGAAGACGTTGCTAAAAAGGTGAAGGAAACTCTGAAATAAAAAAGATTTCCGATTGAAATTACTGGCAGTTGGCTTTCTGGGTCGGCTGCCATTCTATCTTAAATAAAGAGAGGTGAGCAGACTGTTAATCACAGTCTACCTTATGGGAACATTTCCAGGTATTACATTGAAGCTAGGGGATTATGTTGAAGAGTTTGTAGACTATTTAAATAGTTCGTTTGAAGCGTTTTTCGATTTCATTTATGTTTTCTCATCCGGAATCATTAATGCAATTGAAGAGTTATTAATTTGGCTGCCATGGTGGTCGTTCATCCTAATAATAGTATTGTTAGGATGGTATTTTAAATCAATTTGGTCAGGGTTAATTTTTGGAGCATTTATCTTTTTAATAGGTACTTTTGGTTTATGGGAAGATATGATGACAACTATTGCGGTAGTTTTAACCGCTGTTATCATTTCATTGGGAATCGGTATACCACTTGGAATCTGGATGGCATTTAGCAAATGGTTTTCAATTATCATGCGACCTATATTAGACGCGATGCAGACTATGCCAAGCTTTGTTTACTTAATCCCAGCAATATTCTTTTTTGGATTAGGTAATGTATCAGCGATATTTGCAACATTAATTTATGCAGTTCCTCCTGTCATTCGTTTAACAGAACTTGCCATTCGTGGTGTGGATAAAGAAGTTATCGAATCAGCACAATCGTTTGGTTCATCGAAATGGCAAATGCTAAGTAAAATCCAATTACCACAAGCATTACCAACAATTATGGCTGGTGTAAATCAAACGACGATGATGGCACTTGCAATGGTGGTAATTGCATCTATGGTAGGTGCACAAGGATTAGGGGAACAAGTACTTGTTTCAATTAATCGTATCGATATTTCACTAGGTTTTGAGGCAGGTATTAGTATTGTATTTTTAGCAATTATTATTGACCGTGTTATAGGTGGTTTTGCGGAAAAACTCCAGAAGCATAGGAGGATTAATGAATGACTAGTAAAATAAAGCTTGAAAATGTATCCAAAATATTCGGTTCAAAACCGAAAGCAATTGTCCCACTTATTAAAAAGGGTATGAAAAAGGATGAGATTCTTGCTGAAACTGGGCATACTGTGGGCGTATACAATGCATCAATGGAAATTAATCAAGGTGAGATTTTTGTTATTATGGGGTTGTCGGGAAGTGGTAAATCTACCTTAATTCGTTGCTTTAATTTATTAAATAAACCAACAGATGGATCCATTTTTATCGATGGAAAAGATATAGCGCGATACAGTGGTGCTCAATTGAAGAAGATTCGTCAGGAAAAGATTGCTATGGTATTCCAACATTTTGGTCTTTTTAATCACAGAACCGTTCAGGCAAATGTAGAATATGGACTTGAAGTAAGGAAAATTAGTAAAGAAGAACGAGCAAATATTGCAAGGAAAAACCTAGAAATTGTAGGATTAAAAGGGTGGGAAGAAAAATACCCAGAGCAGTTGTCAGGTGGAATGCAACAGCGTGTGGGATTAGCACGTGCACTTGCAAATGATCCGGATATTCTCTTGATGGATGAACCTTTTAGTGCACTAGATCCACTTATTAGAAGGGAAATGCAATTAGAATTGTTGGATATTCAGGACCGCTTACAGAAGACGATTGTTTTTATTACACATGATGTAAATGAAGCTTTTAAGCTAGGAGACCGTGTAGCAGTAATGAAAGATGGAAAAGTTGTACAAATTGGTACACCTGAAGAAATAATAGAACAACCAGCTGATGATTATATATCAGACTTTATAAAGGATATTGATCGTTCGAAAGTTTTTCAGGCTGAACATGTTATGATTAAACCGAATGCGCTTGTTTCCACGAAAGATGGCTTAAATGTAGCGGTGAAGGAAATGGAAGAAAATAATATATCCAGTGTGTTTGTTGTCGACCGCGGGCGCCATGTAAAAGGTATAGTTACAATTGACGATGCTATAAAAGGTATTAAAGAAAAGCGAGAACTATTAGATGTGTTGCGAACGGACATTACGGTAGTACCGAAAGATGAGTATGTCAGTGATTTAATTCCTAAAACATTGGAATCTAAATTTCCGTTGGCGGTAGTGAATAGTGAAGACAAGTTAATCGGCTTTATTCTCCGGGTTCATGTACTCTCTGGTCTTGTGTCAGATGAAGTAAATGAGAGCATAGAATATCACGGATGATGTTAAAAAACTGACTATATAACGTAGTCAGTTTTTTTTTTGCAGTTTATAAAGGTAACAGATAAAATAAGTGTCAGAAGAAAGGGTGGTTAAGATGGATTTTTCAAGTACTAAACAGCTCTCAAATGGAGTATCAATACCTCGATTAGGTCTAGGTGTTTATAAAGTTCCTCAAGAACAAGTATATGATACAGTTTCTCAAGCGTTGGAAATCGGGTATCGTCATATAGATACAGCAAGCTTTTATGGTAATGAAGAAGGAGTTGGTAGAGCGATTCGTAATTCTGGAATAGCTCGAGATGAAATATTTGTTACCAGTAAAGTGTGGAACGACGATCATGGTTATACGAATGCGCTAAAAGCATTTGAAATTAGTATGGAAAAATTAGGATTGAACTACCTAGACTTATATCTAATTCATTGGCCAGTACCTGAGATTTATCCTGAAACATGGAAGGCGTTGGAGGAAATTTACCAGAAGAAACAGGTAAGAGCAATTGGCGTTAGTAACTTTCTTGATCATCATTTGAAAGAGCTTTCGAAAACCGCGATAGAAACACCTGTGGTGGATCAGATTGAATTACATCCAAAATTGCAGCAGAGGGAGACGGTTAATTATTGTCGTGAACATAATATTGCTCTTGAATCCTGGTCACCCCTAGGGCGAGCGAAATACTTAGATGACCCGGCACTTATAAAGATTGCATCCAACTATCAAAAATCTGTCGCGCAATTAATCATTCGTTGGCATTTGGAAAATGATTTTATCGTAATTCCAAAGTCTACTAAGTTGTCTAGACAAAAAGAAAATAGTGATGTATTTGACTTTCAACTTTCAGCAGACCATTTGAAAGAACTAAATAGGATGGATGAAGATCTTCGAATTGGTTCACATCCTAATTCGATTACAAGGAAGTGAGATGTAATAGGTGGGACAGCTAATTTAGCTTCGAAAATATACGTAGCCTTATTGAAAAAGAAAAGCATTTTTTCTTCGCGGGATTGTTTCTAAGGGAATTTTTCATTCTCCTGCATGAGGAGAATCCCAGTCACCTTATGGCGCCCGAAGTGTATTTCCGAAGCGTTTTTTCATTTGCTATTGTATCGTACCATGGCGCATTATTTTAGCATTAATATCAAATGTTACATCGATTTTTGGAAATTTATCTCGCCATTCTTTAACTTTCAGTTCACCGCTCTTTTTATTCAACCTATATACATTTCCATATCCAAATGGATCCGCATTTAGTTCTTGTGTCTTTTTTAAAAGCTCGGAATACTGTTCTTTTAAGTTTTTTTCAATTTCTTTTTCTAACAGGTCTATTACCTTTGGATTTTGAAGTTTAATCTCTTTCGATAGCTCTTGTAGTCTTAGTTCGAGATTAACTGTTGTCTTAAATGTTAGGTTTGAGTTGTTAATTGCTTTTGTGCGACCATGTCCTTTTAAGACGCCTAGTAAAATACTAAAGGTTTCATCCTGGTCCTCGCTATCTTTATCGGATTTTTTTTCCAAGTATTTCTGGAAGGGTTTGAGTGGCAATTTTAGTTCTAGTAATGTCGTTTGTACTGTTTTTTCTAGCATATTGATCAAAAATGCTTGCTCATTCGTTACCTGACCAACATATTTATCCCCTTGGAATAATGCCATTGCATACAACTTTGGTTGTCGCTCAGCAATTGTTATCATCGGTAACGTAGGGTCTTTTCCAGCATCGTAATAAGCATGAATAAAGTCCTGTAAATTTGTACGAGGTATTATATCATCATTTATACTTTGTTCAATTAAACGATATAAGTAATGACCAACACTTCTTTCTGTATCCTTTTGACCCATTGTTATCATCTCTTCGGCCTTATTTTTGCTCACTGCTAATAACATCGTATCAGCTACCTTGGCGTCCCTTATTAATGTATCTATATAAGGTAATATCCCTTTCTTAGCAGTCTCTAGTCCATAAATTTCTAATCTAATTTGTCCTGCTGTTAATTCGAAATTGGTTTTAAAGTTTGCATTTGCTCGTGCACCTTTAATTGTTTCGCCTACACCTGAGACAATTCTCGTTATGTCGGTAGATTCGGAATCGAATTGAAAGTAAACCAATGTCGTTTTTACTTTTTCATCATCGGTTAAATCGACGCCACGGGTATTAATGATCCCGAGGCTCTCGATTTCTTTAGATGGTAAACATCCGTTTAAAAAGACAATCATACCTGTAACGAAGAATACGAGTAATCGTTTCATGATTTAATCTCACCTTTTTGTTTGCGCCATTTTTTCTTTATTAAAACAATGGGAAGTAATGCAAAAGGATAGACGTAAATGAGCCAAAATCCTAGATTAGCAAATAGTGATGTTAATTCTATTATTGCCCTTGTTTTTTCTAAAAAACTGCTAGTTATAAACAATAAAATAGCAGTAATATAAAGTGTCTTTTTTTGTTGGATTTTATATAGTCGTTTCATGCCATATGTAATTCCCCACATGAGGAGGATCATGTTTGGTAAAATTACCATCATCCAAACTGTTATAACAATATAATCAAACCGTTCTAAAAATGAAAAAGAGATAATTTTAAACAATCCAAGAACCGACCATTCTAGAGATTCCAATTGGCGTGGACTATAATAGCCGATTGCGATTATCGTTACGACCAATAGTGCTAAAGCGGATCTAGTTACTCCTAAACTAATTGGCCATTTAATACTCTGTTTATTTTGGATAAACGGGTATAACAACAATAGTATTTCAAAACCTAGAAAACTAAATGAAGTTGCTTTAGCACCTTTTAACAACTCAACGATCGGAGTTTGAAAAGCAGGTAAAAGATGTGTTATATCGATACGCATCGCAGGCGCTATTAATAAAAACATAATTAACTCTGTAAAAATAAAAAACGTAAAAGCAACACCTACTACGATCCGAATACCACCTAGAACACTATAAATGATAAGGCTTAGGAAAAGTATAGCTAACACCCATGTTGGAAATGTAGGAAATAAGAAAATCTGCACCACTTCAATATAAGTAATGAGTATGGATAACAGACTCACCAACAAATGGAGGAGAAAGATTGTTCCTAAAATCTTGCCAATCCAAATCCCAAACACGTCGACTTGAATACCTAATATATCTGCACTTTCATATTGTTTCAGAATAAAATACATGCTCATCACGACGAATAACATGTAGGCTAAAGCTATTATTATCGAAAGCCATGCATCACGACCTGCCTCTAAGTAGATATACCGTGGCGCACCCATTATTCCAGTTCCTGTTTGGATAGACGTAATGATGAAGAAGAGGTAAAACGCACGTATTTTCATGTTGCTCTTTACTTTTACATTAATATTCATAGTTTCACCTACTCATCGATGTCTTTCTTTTTCCTTGACTCCTTCTTTTTATATCTCGATTTACTTTTTGGATTCAATAATACTGCGCGTTTTGCTTGTAAGTTGAAAGGTAAACGAAAAATCACTTTATTAAAGTCTCTCCACTTAAATGGATATAAAGGAGTTAAGTAAGGGCGCCCGAGTGAAGTAAGCTTTAATAAATGGATAATTAAAAAGCATACGCCAAACATAATGCCGACAATCCCGTAAAGGCCAGCTAAAATAATCATTGGAAAACGGATGACACGAATGGTTGTACCCATTGCATAACTAGGGGAAGTAAAGGATGCAAGTGCACTAATCCCAATAACGATGATTAGTATACTACTCGTCAAACCTGCTTGAACTGCTGCCTGACCAATTACAATACCACCAACAATACCCATGGTTTGACCAACTTTAGTCGGCAACCGAGCACCAGCCTCTCGTAGTAACTCAATCATAAACTCTAATATTAATGCTTCCAGTAAAGGTGGAAAGGGGACTGCGGCTCTAGACTGTCCGAGCGTAATTAACTCGGGGGTTGGAATTAACTCGTAATGATACGTAACGGCGGCAACATATAACGGAGTTAATAGTACGGAAATAATCATTGCTACGAAACGTAACATCCGTAAGAAAGTACCGCTGTTCCAACGACTATAAATGTCCTCAGTTGATTCGAAAAAACTAAAAATGGAAGATGGTGCAATGAAACCAGTTGGACTCCCTTCGACTAAAACACCAATTTTTCCACTTGTAACCGTATAGCTAAATCGATCAGGTAATTCTGTTGAATAATATTGTGGAAAAATCGTTAGTTGCGAATCTTCTACATGTTGCATTAAAACAGTACTGTCAATGATTGTGTCAACATCTAATTCCTTTATTCGTTGACGCATCGTATTTACATCTGACTCATTCGCTATTGACTTCATATATATCAATCTGACTTCTTTTGGTGCAACGCTACCGATATGAATTCTCTCCAACACCAAATCTGGTGAACGAATGAGCCACCTAACTAGATTTAGATTTGTTACCATGGATTCCGTAAAAGCTGCCTTTGGCCCAAGTACAACTGATTCCGTTTCCGCCTGAGCTATTTGTCGCTTTTCTTTTTTCGAAAGTAAAAAAGAAACTACTCCGTCCTCATCTTCGACGTAGATAAATACTTCTCCAATTAAAAGTTTCTCCAAAATTTCTTCTAATTTATTTTTTGACGATCCAGTGCTTAATGGAATATCATTCAGCATTGCATCTTTTGTCCACGCTTTTTCACTACTTAGTAAGGGTTGTATAATGAACTTTTCTAATTTATCAGATTGAATCTGATAAGCAATAAAGAATAAAGCTATTTTTTTACCTTGATGAGTGTAGGTAGAGAATATCAAATCTGGATTATTCTCAAATTTACCCTCTAGTATTTCCTGAAGTTTATCGACTTTTATCGGGAAAATGGAGGAATCTTTCTTTGTATACCGATTTTTTCGCATATGAACCTCCCATGAAAAACATATAAGTGTAGTATGCGAAAAACGGAAAAATTTATTAAAAAGTAGTTCATTAAATTGATTTCACTTTACTTTATCGTAATTGAGGAAAATGCGAACTAGTGATAATTCATGCTTATGTAACAGCAACGTTGATAACCGCTGCTGGCAAGGCTAGCGAAGTAACAGTTTCGAGGGTACTGGAAAGATTGCACTGCAGGATGTCAGCTTGCGGACACACGATCCCTTATTTGTGAAAAATAAGGGTAAATGCGGTTGTTATAGGACTCAGGATTCCTTATTTGGATAAAAACAGTTGAAAATCATGTTTTTTAGCTGAATAAGGCATCGTGTGTCCGTTAACCCTCAAAATAATGGCAAAAAAGGTGAATAAGGCATCCTCAGTCCGATCCCAAGCAGTGTACCATTCGTTCTGAATTTTTAGTCTACGGATATAGTGTTAAAAAATTGCTATTAAAAAAAGCACTACAGATTTTTCTGTAGTGCTTTGCAGGTACCATCAAGTATTTACCCTAGCTTGCGTTATAGTGGGATAGATCTTTCTTTTTTGCATAATTATATGTTTCAATACGAGATTTAATAAAGATTCCAATTTGAATAACTAGCGCACTTAAGACAACCCAAGCCCAAAAGACCATAAAGCTTTCCTGAAATGAATAAAGTAATCCTGGAATGGAATAAAACGGATTAAAGTGCATGACTAAAGAAAACGTGTAAAACATGCCAAACGTAAAATTACGAGACCATTGGCTAACGTGGTAGTCAAATAACCCTTTGTTCCAACCGAAATTCCGAATTCGTTTAATAGCACGAATAATTTCGATTATTTCTATGGCAATTAATAATAGGAAGACAACAATCCAAAAGACAGCTATAAACGATGGGGTGAATGTGTTTGTGGTAACAATGGCTAAACCTGTAATCGATAGTGCACCGTGAATAATACAGTTTGTATTCGACCAATCTGTAGCCAAGGACCAATTCTTTTGTCTCAAATAACGGTTTCCGATTAATACAATTCCAGCTAAATAGAACATAAAGCCTAAAATGATGATTGCTTCGGAAAAAAATGTTGGAAATTGAAAAAACACATTATTCAACAAAAGAATGATAGATTGAGTTCCGACAGTTGATAATAAAACAACCCCGTGAACTGGATATTTTTGATAGTTAGTGAATAACTGACGAAAATTATAAAAGCATGTTATTAAGAAGAATAACCACAAAAATGTGTTAAGAACTGCCATTGCTTGGGTAATTAAAATAATCTCTGGAAAATATTTAATAAAGACATTACATAATACGGATACACCAGCAATCCAAGTACCTATTGTAAATGAATTGACAGGGTGCTTAATAAAAGGAATTAAAAATTCTTTGTGAAAAAATTGAATGGATAACGATTTATATATAAAAAACCATGTAATAAGTACCATAAAAGCTAAGTACTTACCGAATTGTATATCAAGCATAGGAAAAGCATTTACTGTGCCAATTAAAAATATTCCACTTGCCATAATAATCGCACCGGACGCGGGTTCAATTTTTTTGTAGGTACGCTTTTTCATTATTACACTTCCGTTCGTATCTAAGAAATCAACATATTGCATTATATCACTGTTGAGATAAAAGTTGAACCTTTGCACAGTAGATATAAAGTAATAGTGGAAGCTATGTCCAAAGAACCATTTTTCGAAATATTGTATAAATTATATTGTTGAAATTTGGCAAAAGTTGTATGATGAATATTAATAAAGGCATAAGGGGTGAGGAAATGGGAGAATTTGTGCGGCATTGCCGTTTGTGTCAACAACCGATGGAATCCAGTCCTTTCACAATGTGCACGACGTGTTTATTAGAAAGTAACCGAGTACAGAGTTTTGTCATTAAACATCCACATGTCTCAATCGAGAAAATTTCCCAAGAAACCGAAGTGCCTCATGATAAGGTTGAAAAAATGGTGGAACTCGGTTTGAGTGACAAAAATAAAATTGGCAGTCAAGTAAACTAACATCAGAAGAAAAAACAACCATAGATTAAAAAGAGAATCGCCAGTTTCGGCGATTCTCTTCTTAATTTCACTTATAGGAATTTATGAGTTTAGGTGCAGCGAATGCATTCGCCTTTAACGCGTGGCGATAGGTTTTCTTATTACGCTTTGTTAACGGGTGCTAGCCCTTGTATTCCCTCTATACCAGATGCTAGTTGCTTATCTACTATTGTTGCATCTTCTATATGTTGAAATAGAGCTTGTTTGATTGTTTCAAATGATTCATTGGTTTCATCTATATAGCTCACCATCTCAACGGTTAACTCATTTTGATTGTTCATATTATCTAATACATCTTGTGTATTTGACTTAACAGTTTGAACAATTGAAGCCATTTCTTTTAGCATGTTTACCGTTTTATTGTTTATATCGGCTGAAGCTTGTACCGTTTTTTGATTTTCATATGTGTCTTGTTCAGCTTCTTGTATTTTATGTTGTATGGTTGTCGTTACCTCATCGATATGATGTGTACTTTCAGCAGTATTTTCAGCAAGTTTTCGTACTTCAGCAGCAACCACTGCAAATCCTTTTCCGTGCTCGCCAGCACGCGCTGCTTCAATCGATGCATTCAATGCTAATAGATTGGTTTGGTTAGCAATTTCGCTGATAACTTGAACAATCTCTTTAATTGTATTCGAGTGTTCACCAAGCTCCTTCATACTTCCGGAAGTTTTTGTCATCTGTGATTCTAGATTATCCATAAGATGCTTGTTTTTTGTCATAATTTCTTGATATTCTTCCGATTGTTTCGCTAATGAATCAGATGATTGCACAAGCCCGTTTCCCTTTTCCAACAGTCGTTTAGAGTGTTCACTTGAAGCTTGTCCTAATGATTGAATTTCTTCAAAACGTTGCTTTATTAATACTACTAAATCTTCTAAATCATGGTGCTGTGAGTTAACATGCTCGTGTTGATCAATTGTATGTAACAAATCCTTTTCAAACTGTGATAAGAATGCTTTATTTTCTTTATAAATTTTATCTTTCTCCTGGTTAAGCTTTACAATTTCTGCATTTGCTTGATCTAATTGTTGCTGTAAACTTTTACGATTATCTTTCTTTTTGACTAACACATTATTTCCCCCTCTAACTTTCAACACAACATATATTATTACTTTCGGCTCAATCGCCCATTTTTTAAAGAAAATTTAAAAATAAAATAAAAATGTATTGACTAATATTTTTCAAAATACTATAATTATTGGGAATCGAATCGGAAGGAGGTCATTAAGATGAAAAAAGTAATTCAATTAAACAAAGCAAATTTCATAATAATTAGTGACCTTCTAAGCGGGAAAGCATAGGTATACATAATGTTTCTTATACTTTACTCTCGTAGAAGGTCACACCTAGCTGTGGCCTTTTTTATATTTGATGGGAGAATTGCAGGTCTTTCATTAACTTATGAAAACATACGTCATCGGCGTATGTTTTTTTTATTTTATAATAGGTCATCAGTTAGGGGCGATTTGATTAATAGGCATATGGAATAAAGAGAAGGTTGTTTTCATAAGTTTTGTTATTTTATTAATGAATAGTTGAAGGAAATTGTGAACTAGTGAAAATTTACGTTTTGCCTTTTGGTAAGTGCAACGTTGATTTCCGCTGCGCAAGGATAGTGAAGAACATTTTCGAGCGTACTGGAATGATTGCGTGCAAGATGTCAGCTAGCGGACACACGATCCCTTATTTGTGAAAAATAAGGGTAAATGCGGTGGTTATCGGACTCAGTATTCCTTATTTGGGAAAAAACAGTTGAAAATCATGTTTTTTAGCTGAATAAGGCATCGTGTGTCCGTTAACTCTCAATATAAAGGTAAAAAAATAAATAAGGAATCCTCAGTCCGATAGTCGCTACCCCCTAATTAGTTCGCAGTTTACTGATACTGAGAAAAACTTATTAATGAAAGCGGAATGGAAATAAGTGGACTACAGATACCTTATTCGAGCAAAATTGAAGTAAATGGGCTTGTTCGCGGACACAGGAGACCTTATTTAGTGAAAATAGCTTGATTTCAACCTGTTTTCACCTAAATAAGGCATCCTGAGTCCGCTTAACCCATAAAACATGCTCGAAAAGTAAAAATAAGGGCTTCAGTGTCCGTTACCGGGTAGTGCTTGGTAACCACGTTCAGTTCACAGTTTACGGATTTTGTTACATAACAATAATCTTTTAGAAAATAACCATAGAGAAAAAGAAGGTGAGTACTATGTTTCAAGTTTTTAAGAAATTAGATTGGTTTTTTAAACGGTATTGGAAAAGTTATGTATTTGCAATTATAGCACTGATCATAGCGAGCGCCATTGGACTAATTCCACCAAAATTAGTCGGCTATGCTATCGACCACATACAATTCGAAACGTTAACAATGAAACTCTTACTATCGGTTATTGTAGGTTATCTTGTATTAATTGTTGTGCATTATTTAATATCATTTTTATGGGATTATACGCTTTTTAGTGGTGCTGCAAAGCTTGAGCGTTTGACCAGAAGTAGATTAATGGATCATTTTCTGAATATGACTCCAACGTTTTTTGGAAAGTATAGAACGGGTGATTTAATGGCCCGAAGCACCAATGATTTACGTTCTATTCAGCAAACTGCAGGATTTGGAGTATTAACATTAGTGGACTCAAGCATTTTTATGATTATGATCATAGCAGTAATGGGATTTACGATTAGTTGGCCGCTTACGTTGGCAGCACTTATTCCATTACCAATTATGGCGGTAGTTATGAATAAATACGGTGGTACGATTCATAAACGGTTCATGGAAGCACAAACGGCTTTTGGCGATATGAACAATGAAGTATTAGAATCGATTCGCGGTGTCCGTGTTATCCGAGCATTTGTTCAGGAAAGGCAAGACGAAAAACGTTTTGCACAAATGACGGAGGATGTATACCAAAAAAATATTGAAGTAGCTAAAATTGATGCCTTATTTGAACCAACGATGAAAATCCTAGTTGGATTGTCGTATACGATAGGACTTGGATATGGAGCTCTATTAGTATTTGAAAACAATATTACGTTAGGTGACCTTGTTACGTTCAACGTTTATTTAGGAATGCTGATCTGGCCGATGTTTGCGGTAGGTGAATTAATTAATATTATGCAACGTGGTAATGCATCACTGGACAGAGTTAACGAAACATTAGACTACGAAGCTGATGTGAAAAATGTGGAACAACCAAAATCGATTTCTAGACTTGATACGGTTGAATTCGACCATATTTCCTTCACTTATCCTGATACCGATGTGAAACGATTGGATGATGTCTATCTTCATCTAAAGCGTGGGCAAACAATTGGGATAGTTGGAAAAACAGGCGCAGGTAAAACAACGTTATTTAAGCTATTGTTGCGCCAGTATCCTGGAGTTCAAGGGAAAATAAGTATCTCTGGAACGGATTTGAATGATATCAAGTTGGATGAAATTCGATCGTGGATTGGGTATGTTCCACAGGATCAGATGATGTTTTCTAAGACAATTCGAGAAAACATCCAATTTGGAAAAGGAGATGCAACGGACGAGGAAATTTATCGAGTGATGGAATTAGCTTACTTTTTGAACGATATGAAGCAGTTACCAGAGGGTCTTGACACCCAAGTTGGAGAAAGTGGAGTAACGTTATCTGGAGGACAAAAACAACGTGTTGCATTAGCTCGTGCATTTATCAAAAATCCAGAAATTTTAATTTTAGACGATTCATTATCTGCAGTGGATGGAAAAACAGAGTCAAAAATTATCGAGCACTTACGCGAAGAAAGAAAAAACAAAACAACGTTTATCGCTGCCCATCGGCTTTCGGCAGTGACGCATGCAGATCATATTATTGTTTTGGAAGAGGGAAAAATTATTGAACAGGGAACACATAATGAATTAGTTGCGCGGGACGGTTGGTACAAAGACCAGTATACGCAACAGCAGCTAGAAGAAGAGGAGGTGCGTTCCTAATGGAAAAAATGTCAACCGAAAAACGATTAATGCGCTATGCGTTATTGTATAAAAAAGGAATTATCATAGGTTTAATATGCTTAATTATTGCTGTTGCACTAGAGTTAGCAGGTCCATTAATAGCAAAAAGGATTATTGATGAACATATTCTTGGTGTTGAAGGAAATTGGCATCAAGTTGAACAGAATAATGACGACTATACAATTGAACACAATGAAGAATATTACAAGCGGTCTGATCGCCTTACCAATAAGGATGAACCGATTGAACTAGTTACGATTCTACAAATAGAAAGAAGTTACTATTTAGTAAACGAGGACGTACCTCTAAACGGTAAACGAATGATAGCGGAAAATAAAATTGTAGTGGAGACGAGTGAAGGTAAACAATCATTCACTGGTGAGAAGCTATCTTTTTCAGAAATATATCCGTTCTTTCAGCCTGAAAAAGGTCCAATAATTTTTTTACTAGGCTTATATATGTTTTTATTACTAATCGCGGCATTCTTTCAGTTCTTTAAAACATTTTTATTACAAAAAGCATCTAATCAGATTGTAAAGAGAATGCGAAATGATATCTTTCAGCATACACAGCGAATACCTATTAATTATTACGTTGATCAACCTGCTGGAAAGATAGTCGCACGAATTACAAATGATACAGAGGCGATTCGTGATTTGTATGAACGTGTACTTTCCATCGTTGTAACAAGTGTCATATATATGGCTGGTATTTTTGTTGCATTATTCATACTTGATCCAACATTGGCGCTCATATGTTTACTCATTGTTCCATTAATTGTTGGATGGATGAAAGTATACAAACATTTTGGTACCAAATATAACACGGTTATTCGTAATACCATTAGTGAAATAAACGGAAATATAAGTGAGGCTATTCAAGGAATGCCAATTATTCAAGCATTTCGACATGAAAAGAAAACGAAAAAGGATTTTGAAAAATTAAATGACCGAAATTACGTTTATCAACGTAAATTAGTGAAGCTTAGTGCACTTACTTCGTATAATTTAGTAACAGTCATTCGTAATATTGCATTCGTTGGATTTATCTGGTACTTCGGGATTCAATCTTTCGATGTAACAGCAGTAATTTCTATTGGTATGTTGTATGCATTTGTGGATTACTTAAACCGGTTATTTGAGCCTGTTACCGATATTGTTCACCAGCTACCACTTATTGAGCAAGCGAGAGTAGCAGGTAATCGGGTATTTGAACTGATGGATCAGGATGGAGAACATGTTGTGACGGATCCCGTAGATAGATACCGTGGAAGAGTAAAATTTAATGATGTATCTTTTGCTTATAACGACAAGGATTATGTATTAAACAATATCTCTTTTACAATCGAGCCGGGTCAAACAGCAGCATTTGTCGGTCATACTGGATCTGGTAAAAGTTCGATTATGAATCTACTATTTCGCTTTTATGATCCACAAAAAGGTACAATTACGATAGACGGTAATAATACAAGTGAATGGTCTCGTCAACAAGTACGTAGTCATATGGGTATTGTTCTTCAGGATCCATTTCTTTTTTCAGGAACAATCCTATCAAATATTACAATGGATGATCCGACTATTACTCGTGAACAGGCAATTCAAGCATTAAAAGCTGTTGGGGCAGATCGATTTATCGAAAAACTACCGAAGAAGTATGATGATCCAGTAACAGAGGGTGGAAGTACTTTTTCACTTGGTGAAAGACAATTACTGTCATTTGCACGTGCGTTAGCGTTTGATCCAGCAATTTTAATTCTAGACGAGGCAACTGCCAATGTAGATACGGAAACAGAGGCGGTGATTCAACGCGCACTTGAAGTGCTGAAGAAAGGTCGTACAACACTAGTCATTGCCCATCGTTTATCAACCATTCAGCAAGCAGATACAATTTTTGTCCTTGATCATGGTATGATAAAAGAACAAGGAAATCATGATCAGTTGATACATGTTAAGGGTATGTATTATCAAATGTATCAAATGCAACAAGGTAATACCAAAAAAGCAGTATAGATTAGCTGCTATAATAGGTGTGTTTGTTGTTGATAACTAAAGAGCACGTGAGCTTTACCGAAAAAGAGCATACGCAGGGTTTCTAGGGGTTGAAATAACCGGACACACGATGCGTTATTTGTGCAAAATTGGTCCATACGCGTCTATTCGCGGACAGAGGATCTCTTATTTAAATGGAAACGGGATGAAATAACTATTTTTTTACTAAATAACGCATCGTGTGTCCTTTTAACCATTAAAACACGTCTGAAAAGTAAAAATAAGAGATTCTGTGTCCGCTACTGAGTAGTTCAAGCCATGTTATTCCAGTTGTTTACATCGAATGACAATTCCGTTTTTTCTTATACTGATAGGAAAGTATACGTTTTATGGATATCAGTATAAGGGCAACTAAGGCTGTCCCATTAAAGCTTGGCGATAAGCCAAATGAGATAAATGTATAAAAAAATTTATGTCTAGCTACATCGCCCAGAAGCTGCCGTCATAAGCAATGGACACTTCTGCTCCACAGGACGTGGGGTAGTTCGATGTTGCCACAGGACAAGGAAAGCTCCTTGAAATACATCGCACGAAGAAAAAGTGATTTTCTTTTTCGAGGATGTGGCGGTTTTAGTCGAACTTCCTTAAACCCATGCGTTCTACGGTCCCTTGCTTATGCGTCCGCTTCTAAACGGGCGTTTGCGCTTTTCTAATGAGGTGTGCTATGGATAGAGATAGTAATAACAACCATGATGTTATCGACGACGATTTATACGAGGAAATCGATGATGAGGAATTGTATGAATTAGTTGAAGAAGAACGCAAGAATGCACTTCAACGTGCTCAAGAAAATAGAGAAAATAAGAAGCCAAAACGCCCATTTCCAAAGTGGGCATTTTGGCTAATTGCAATTATGATGGTGTTTAATGTTTTTGCTTTTTTTCCTAAAATAATATCGATTCCTGCAATTGAGTTTTTAATCACGTCGTCCAAATTGTCCATGCAGGACGATATTAGTACCTACAAAAAAGCAGTTGTCGTCATTGAAGCTGGTAATTCAAACGGAACGGGTTTTTCCATTAATAATGGTGGAACGATTATCACGAATGAGCATGTCATTAGTGGTGAAAAAAATGTTACAGTAGCATTTCCCGAAGAAGGATTGCATAACGCTAAAGTAGTTGCGACTTATCCAGCGGTTGATTTAGCTGTATTAGAAACAGAAGGCGAGGATTACCCCTCACTCGAATTAGCTCAAAACACTACTGTAAACCAAGGTGAAAAAATTTATTTTATTGGTAACCCATTACAATTTCATGGTATTGCAAATAAAGGAACAATAATTAAAAAGACAATGCTTCCTGATTGGGATAAGCCAGTCATGATGATAGATGCACCAATTTATCATGGGAACAGTGGTAGTCCAGTAATCAATTCTTCTGGAAAGGTAATTGGTGTTGTGTTTGCAACACTTGATACTGACAAACATGGAAAAGTTGGCTTGTACATTCCGATAGAATATTATTTTTCCTTACACAAACAAAAATAGTCTCCTAATTGTTTGATAAAGCTAAATGTTGGGTATTTATCTTTATAACAGTTAAAGGAGGATTTTAATGCGATATTTAACATCAACATTGAAATCATATAATATTCATGCTACAGATGGAGAAATGGGTAAGGTAAAAGATCTTTATTTTGACGATCATAGTTGGGCAATTCGATATGCACAAGTAGATACACATAAATGGTTACCTTCAAGAAATGTGTATTTATCTCCGGCTTCATTCACAGGGGTAAATGAACGTGATGAGCGAGTTGAAGTTGACCATGATAAGGACACAATCAAACGTAGTCCAACCATTCCTGCGGACGCTGAGATTTCTAAAGCGAATGAAGAAAGTCTAACTGAATACTATGGTTGGAACCGTTACTGGCGCGGAGAAAACCTTTGGGGCGCTGTTGATCGTCCTTTTGTTCCGAAAATTCCAACACAGGATCAAGAAAATAAAGCTAAACGTAATGAAGCAGAAATGAATGAAAACAAAAATTATGTGTTGCTGAATGAGGAAGATACTATTGGTATCAAAGTACATGGTCACGATGGTAAAATGGGAGAAATAACAGATCTAGTTTTTGATGATGAGAACTGGAAGATTAATTACCTTGTAGTCAAGGTTGTGAAAATACCAGCTGAAAAATATTATCTCATTGATACAAGCCACATCACCTCTGTTGAATGGCCAGATAAAGATTTATATGTGGATCTGAAAGCTGACTATTTGGAAACCCAAACAGATTATGAAACAAAAGAGGATGCATTAGCTAGTTTATAATGAATTGTGAGAAGTCAAGCGCCTATGTCGAATTTTATCGACATAGGCGCTTTTTTGTCCATAGTAATCGATTTTTAATATAACTGTAAATAGGCTGTGATAGTATCTAGGGCTTGTATAGGTTAAGATTAGTCATATTGAAATAGAAAAAAATTCTTAAATAAATAAAGATGGTGGTTTCATCATGACTAATAAATTAATGAATCTGACGATAAAATGGAATGTGAAATATAAAAAAGCTACACCCAAAAAAAATAAGAAAATGACGAATTTTATAATGGCTGGAGGTGTTATAGGTTGATTAACCAGTCCTTAAAAGAAAATTCCCTTGAAGAAATGATTGCCTCAGCCAAAGAAGGGAACCAAGAAGTACAAAATTATCTTTTAAAGATGTATCAACCATATATTGCTAAGTGTGTTTCAGAGGTTTGTAAACGTTATATTGATCCAAAGCGAGATGATGAATTTAGTGTGGGGCTATTTGCGTTTAATGAAGCCATTCAAACCTATTCATCGGAAAAAGGCAGTTCTTTTCTATCATTTGCAAAATTGGTCGTGAAGCGGAAGGTTATTGATTATATTCGATTTGTACAAAAATCTCCGACAACTACCTCATTAGATGAGAGCTTTGATGAGGAAAAAATGGAAAACCCAGCTGAAATTGTTGCAGTGAATGAGATTTACCAAGAAGAGCAAGAAGCATGGTATCGTAGAGAGGAAATTGCTGATTTCAAAGTGAAGCTAAAGGATTATAAATTGACCTTATCTGAACTTACGGAGGTGTCTCCAAAACATAGAGATGCACGTGAGTCAGCCATTCGTACTGCTAAAATCTTATACGAGGATCAAGCATTGAGAGAATATGTGCATCTGAAGAAGAAGCTTCCCATTAAGGATTTAGTAAAAAGAGTGGATGTTAGCAAAAAAACGTTAGAACGAAACCGGAAATATATATTAGCGATATTTATTGTGTTAAGTGAAGATTATCTGTATTTGAAGGATTATCTTAAAGGGGTGGCTCAGTGAGTAAAGGGATCATAATGGAAAAGCATCGAAAATATTCGATCGTTATGACACAGGATGGCAAATTTCAAAAAGTAAAGCCTGTGAAAAACGCAGATGTTGGTGCCGAAGTTTCATATGAGGTTTTAGCAACAAATAAAGGTGGATTGATATTTTTTCAGAACAAAAAAGGCAGTAGCATGACGAATCGTTACATAGCTATTGCTTGTATGATTATGTTGTTTGCACTTCCATTTTTCTTTTTAGGTGGACAAGACAAAACATATGCATACGTTAATGTTGATATTAATCCTAGTCTTGAAATGGAAATTGATGAAGAACTTCGAGTAGTTTCTATTTCTCCATTAAATGCCGATGCTGAACGATTAATTAAGCAATTATCTAATTACCATGATAAAAAAATAGAACAGGTAATTGAATTAATCATGATGAAAAGTGATGAGCTTGGCTTGATAAAAAATGGCAAAAATATTCTTGTCGGGGTAAGCTATGTGTCGAATCAGGATATTTCCGTTCTTGATACTGTTGATAACTATTTTTTAACAAATAATTCATCGTGGGAAATTGCTACTTTTCAAGTTCCAGAAGAAGTACGAGAACGTGCAATGAAGAATGACATTTCCATGAATAAGGTAATGGCTAGCTCCATGAATAGTGCAACTTCTAATAATAAGCTATCTATTACGCAAACTCGGGTTAATGATGATGAAAAAGAACTTATTCAATCATTTTATACTAATGCAACGTCAGATCATCAAAATCAAAACCCAAATAAAGACGTAATAGCTGAGGTCGATTCAAAAGCGACTATTCAGCAGCAGCCAAAATCGGGAAATGAAAAGCCAGAATTGCACCCAAGTGATCTGAAGGGACAAAATGGAGCAATTCATTCAAATGGAAAAAATCAACAGAATAAATCAAAAGAGGCTAAAGAAAGAGGAAATGCCCAGAAAGAACATAAAGATAAACAGCATAAAACTAAAAAAGCGAAGCATGCAGAAAAAGCTGAAAAGCACAAGCATAAGAAGGACAAACATCACAAAAAACATCAAAACAAACATAAACATAATCATCATAAAGACAATAAAGGCGACAAGCATAAGAATAAACACAAACATAAACATAAAGAATAGAAATCTTAAAGCAATTGATAAAGTTTTCCTTATTATAGGTCTTTTTAAAATAATAAACTGAGGGTACCACAAGATGGTAACCCTCAGTTTTTTTATACTTCCATTACTGCAGTTGGTGTGTATTTCATTGCATGGTCAATGTAATACAGTAATTTGTCATGGCTATTTATGACATGGTCTTGATCAGGTGAATAATAGTAGGAGTGTAAAAAGTGTTGTATCCGTTTTGATAGTAAATCATCATTTGTACGAACCATCAGTACAAGTAAATCGTCCCATTGTCCCCAGAGTGTGTAGTAAAGTGCTTTGTCATAATCTGGTATATCCACTGATTCCCCTCCTCAAATTAAAGGATTACTTATAGTTTCCCCACATAGCGATTATATTTTCGAAAACATAATTGGTGGACTTTCCAAAAAAAGGGTAAAAACAAAAGAATAAATGGTGTGACTTGTTACATACTAAACACAAAATATGTAAGGAGGAATGGATTCAAATGAAATTTAAAACTTTCAGTATTGCTTTAATGGCAACTGCAGCGCTAGTTGGTTGTCAAAATCAAGATGAAAATAACAACAACAATAATGATACAGAAGATCCTAATGTCGAACAGACAAGATTTAATGCAGGAGATGCAAATGATCAAGAGAACCGTCAAGATTTTGATATGAATCGTGACGAAAACGATAATAATAACAATGAATATGACGTCTCAGATGAAGCCGCTGAAAAAATTGCTAATCAAGTTGAGGGAATTGACAATGCATATGTTGTAACAACGGAAAACAATGCATATGTAGCAGCTGAGTTGGATACAAACAACAATAATAATCAAGGTACAAATAATGGTAACGGTAATGGTGATGGTGATGAGCTTACTGATCGTACGAAGCAAAAAATTACCGATGTAGTAAAATCTGTTGATAACAATATCGATAATGTTTACGTATCAACCAACCCAGATTTTCTTGACCTTGTTACTGATTATGCGAATCAAGCGGAAAACGGCGAACCAATTGAAGGGTTATTTGATCAAATGGGCAATATGATTGAACGCGTATTTCCACAGGACAACGAATAATATAGGAAAAAACAAGCAGAGTGTAGCAAATGTTACACTCTTTTTTTATTGCTAAAAAAACATACATAGTCGGACAATTTGTCAGGAACAATCACAAATTTTAGTTGGAAAACCATAACTTTGAATGTTTTGCAATCATATGCTATCCTTAAGACGTGTAATTCATACTATTCATAGTGAATTACTATGTTTTAATATATAAGTGGAGTTGAGAGTAATGGGACGTGAATTTATTGATTTATTCGAGGAGTGGGCAGGCTCCTATGATGATAGTGTTGCAGGTAGGGATCCACAATATGCGGCAGTTTTTTTGCATTATGATAAAATATTAAATGATGTCACAAAGTATGCGTCTGGGAATGTTTTAGAATTTGGTGTGGGCACAGGAAACTTATCAAAAAAACTAATGGAACAAGGCCATAAAGTTTTAGGTGTAGAACCATCGGATGCTATGCGAGAAATTGCAGCAGAAAAGCTCCCAGAATTATCGCTTTATGAAGGTGACTTTTTAACGTTTCCTGAATTTGATGAAAAAATCGATACCATTGTCAGTTCGTACGCATTTCACCATTTAACGGATGCTGAAAAGGATGTAGCGCTTGCGAATTTCGCCAAAATGCTTGAGAAAAATGGCAAGATTGTCTTTGCGGATACTATGTTTGAATCACCTGTTGCAAAGGAAGATATTATAGAGGCAGCAGCAAAAAGAGATTTCACAGATTTAATAGAGGATTTAAATCGAGAGTATTATCCGTTTATAGGCACATTACAAGAATTGTTTGAGAAAAATCATTTTCATGTTACATTTGAGAAAATGAACGATTTTGTATGGCTCGTTGTAGCCGAGAAAAAATAAAAGGGAGAGTGTTCGACCATGACAAAGAAAATGAATGTAGAAAGCTTTAATTTAGATCATACAAAGGTAAAAGCGCCATATGTACGCTTGGTCGGAGTTACGACTGGCTCTAATGGGGACAATGTATACAAATATGATATTCGTTTTAAACAACCGAATAAGGAACACATGGATATGCCAGGGTTACATTCAATTGAGCATTTAATGGCTGAAAATATCCGTAATCATATGGATAACGTATTAGATATTGGTCCGATGGGATGCCAAACAGGTTTTTACTTGGCAATTTTAAATAACGATAACTATGATGAAGTGCTTGATACACTTGAAAAAACGTTACAAGATGTATTGGAAGCGAATGAAGTACCAGCATGTAATGAGGTTCAGTGTGGATGGGCAGCAAATCATAGTCTAGAAGGTGCTAAACAAATTGCCAAAGATATGCTTGATAAGCGCAATGAATGGCACGAAGTTTTTGCAGAGTAAGAGGCAATTAGTATGACTATTTATAAATCTATAACAGACTTAATCGGACATACACCACTGTTACAATTATCAAATTTCCCCCTTCCAGAGGGGGTTCGTTTGTTTGCAAAACTAGAATTTTATAATCCGGGCGGTAGCATCAAAGATCGCCTTGGTCAAAAGCTAGTAGAAGTTGCACTCAAAAACGGAGATTTAAAAGAAGGCGGAACCATTATTGAACCTACTGCTGGTAATACTGGAATCGGTCTAGCGCTTGCAGTATTAAACAAGAATTTGAAGGTTGTATTTTGTATTCCTGAACACTTTAGTCAGGAAAAACAACTAATCATGAAAGCCTTAGGTGCAGAAATCGTTCATACTCCACGTGATAAAGGGATGGTAGGAGCGATTGAGCGAACAAAGGAATTACTCAAAGAAATCCCGAATAGTTTTTCCCCACAGCAATTTGGCAACCCTGCTAACCCAGAAACGTATTATGAAACACTTGCACCTGAAATAATGGATGATTTAGATGGAGAAATAGATGTATTCGTAGCTGGCGCGGGATCTGGTGGCACATTTATGGGTTCAGCAAATTATTTAAAAAAACATATACCCGGGGTAAAAACAGTTATCGTTGAGCCAGAGGGGTCAATCATTGCTGGCGGTGAACCAGGACCACATGAAACAGAAGGTATAGGTATGGAGTTTTTACCAGATTATATGAATCGAGATTATATGGATGCGATTCATACGGTTTCTGATGACGATGCATTTCGATTAGTTGCTGAACTTGCTGAAAAGGAAGGTTTGTTAGTAGGCAGTTCGTCGGGGGCAGCGATGTATGCAGCTTTGGAGGAAGCAAAAAATGCTAAGCCAGGTTCAACAATTGTGACTGTTTTTCCTGATAGTAGTGATCGTTATTTAAGCAAAAATATTTATAAAGGATAAACGTTTGGAGGAAAAGAATATGCGAGCAAAAACAAAAATGATTCATGGTGGAATAACTGGCGATTACCAAACAGGCGCTGTTTCAGTCCCTGTCTATCAAGTAAGTACGTATAAACAGGATCAAGTTGGTAAACACCGTGGATATGAATATTCAAGAACTGGTAATCCTACTCGTCATGCGTTAGAAACCGTTATTCGTGATTTAGAGAACGGAAAAGCTGGTTTTGCATTTGGTTCAGGTATGGCTGCCATCACATCGATCATGATGTTGTTCAACGCTGATGATCATATCATTATGACAGATGATGTTTACGGCGGAACGTATCGTTTAATGACGAGTGTACTAAACCGTTTTAACTTAGACCACACGTATGTAGATACGAGCTATCCAGAAAAGGTTGAAGCGGCAATTACCGATAAGACCAAAGCAATTTACGTGGAAACACCAACAAATCCACTATTGAAAATTACCGATATTAAAGCGATGGCTGAAATTGCGAAAAAGCATGATTTGAAGCTGATTGTTGATAATACATTTGCTACACCATACTGGCAGTTGCCTATTGATCTTGCTGCAGATATTGTTTTGCACAGTGCAACGAAATACATTGGTGGACATAGTGATGTCGTAGCTGGATTAGTAGTTGTTAATTCTGACCAACTAGCAGAAGATCTACATTTCATTCAGAACTCTGTTGGTGGGGTACTGGGACCACAGGATTCGTGGTTACTAATGCGCGGAATCAAGACACTTGCATTGAGAATGGAAGCTATCGAAGCGAATACGAAAAAAATTGTTTCATTTTTAGAAGCACACGACAAAGTATCAACGATTTATTACCCAGGCCGTGAACAGCATCGTGGTCATGATATTGCTTCTACTCAAGCTTCAGGCTATGGTGGTATGATATCATTTGATGTTGGTAGCGGTGAGCTTGCCGAGAAGGTACTAGAAAAAGTGAAGTACTTTACGTTAGCTGAAAGTCTTGGAGCAGTAGAAAGTTTAATTTCATTACCAGCGCAAATGACTCATGCATCCATCCCACGCGATCGTCGACTAGAGCTCGGGATAACGGACGGATTAGTGCGCATTTCTGTTGGAATTGAAGATAGTGATGATTTAATCGAGGATTTAACTCAAGCATTAGAAGGATAAGTATTTCACTTGATGGAAAGTGAATGACAAATCGAGTAGCATACTAATTACTATGTGATTGGTATGCTACTTTTTGATGTTTAGATAAGGTTATTTTCGTAGATTTTCTTGCATTATAATTTCGCAGTTGAACTACAATATGCACGAGTGAAATTTCATGATTTTGAGTTGCTGCAACGTTGATTTCCGCAGCGGACATTTCGGTGGTGAGGGAGCATTTGCGTGGGCGTTCAAACTAACGGACACACGATTCCTTATTTGTGAAAAATAATGATAAATGTGGCAGTTCGCGGACAGAGGATTCCTTATTTGAGTAAAAACAGGTGAAAATCATGTTTATTTGCTGAATAAGATATCCTCTGTCCGATAAACCTTCAAATCATGCGGTAAAAATAAAAATAAGGTACTTTCAGTCCGATACCTAGCAGTACATTGACGTATTATTATTTTAGATTGTTTTTGTTCACAAACAATTCATTAGAAAATAACCTTATATAAGCAGGTATCTTGAAAAATATGCTAACATAAAAGAAAAGCCATTGGAGGAATGAACATGAGTGATAAAGCATTAGCTTACTTGAAAAATAACCGTGCTGAATTGCTAGAAATATTGTATCAATTTTTATCCATTCCGAGTGTCAGCACAGATAGTGTACATAAAAAAGATATAAAGGAAGCGGCTGATTTCCTTGAAAACTATTTAAACGATCTTCAGTTTGAAAAAGTAGAACAAATGGAAACAGGAGGGCATCCGCTAGTATATGCGGAGTATAACGGAGCGGGAGAAAATGCACCGACTGTATTATTTTATGGACACTACGATGTACAACCTGTTGACCCAATCGATTTATGGGATAGTGAACCATTTAAGCCAGAAGTACGAAATGAACGGCTCTATGCACGTGGGTCAAGTGATGATAAAGGACAAGTATTTATGCATTTAGCTGTGTTTGAAGCTTACATGAATACAGAAGGGAAATTACCGGTTAATGTAAAGGTATGTATTGAAGGGGAAGAAGAAATCGGTAGTGAAAATTTATATCGTATCCTACATGATGAAAGCGATAAATTTAAAGCTGATTTTGCAGTAATTTCTGATTCTGGAATGGTAGCCAAAAATCAGCCAACCATTCTTTATGGACTGAAAGGCTTCACTGGAATTGAAATTAACGTAACTGGCCCAGACCATGATCTACACTCAGGTATGTATGGTGGTGCTGTGCGCAACCCGATTATGGCGTTAAATCATATTTTAGCATCGATGAAGGATGTTAATGAAGTTGTGACAGTTGACGGTTTTTATGATGATGTTGAACCACTAACTGAAGAAGAGCGAGATTTAATCGATCAAGTTCAAGGGGAAGATTACCAAGCATCCACTGGAATAAAAGAAACTGCATCTGAAAAAGGTTACACACCGAAAGAACATACAATGGCAAGACCAACATTTGAAATCAACGGAATGTACGGTGGCTATCAAGGGGCAGGGACGAAAACAATCATACCTTCTACTGCAACAGCCAAAATTACGTGTCGATTAGTTCCTGGACAGGATCCTGAGAAAATTCAACAGCTGTTAGAGGATCATGTGAAGAAGGTTGCTCCAACTGGAGTAACTGTTGAAGTGAAAAAAGAAAAGCTATCTGCTAAAGCGTATAAAGTGGAACCAAATAATCCACTAATTCAAAAAGCCGCAAAAAGCTACACAAGGGCTTTCGGAAAAGAAACGGTATATGTTCGAATGGGCGGATCAATACCAGTGGTGGAATGGATTGAAGCTATCTATAATATTCCAATTGTTTTATTAGGGTTTGGTACCCCTGACGATCGTTTACATTCACCTAATGAAAGTTTTCCACTAGACAGCTTTGATAAAGGGATGGAAACACTCGTTCATTACTGGAAAGAAATTCAGGAATAGAATTCAATTATCTCCCCGTGTATATGATACGCGGGGATGATTATTTTCGTTTTTATTTAAATAAATTGGGGTAATAATAGGTAATGACAGCGAGGGGGATGAAAATGAATTATGCAGTAATTACTGGCATTTCCAGAGGTCTTGGAGAGTCCATTGCAAAATATTTATTAGAATCAGGAATTCATGTTATAGGTATTTCAAGAAGTGGCTCAACAAGCTTGACAAAGCATGCAGAAGTGAATAATGTGACATTCACTCATTTTTCCTGTGATTTGAGTAATATTAAAGAAATTGAAAATACGACTCAAAAAATAAAACAGCACATCTTCACAGACAATTTAACCGGATTATACTTGGTAAATAATGCCGCAGTATTAGATCCAATTGATCATTCAATGAATATCGATAGTAAGGAACTTGCGCATCATATGCAAGTAAATATAGTAGCACCAATGGCATTAACCAATTCATTTTTAAAGACGGCGACTGAACATGAGGTGCCGCTGACCGCTGTAACTATAACTTCAGGTGCAGCGGAACGACCTATCTATGGTTGGAGTAGTTATTGTAGTTCTAAGGCAAGTATCAATATGTATACACAAACTGCTGCTCTCGAACAAAAGGAATTGAAAACGGGACACAAGGTTATTGCCTTTAGCCCTGGAGTTATGGACACTGCAATGCAAGAGAAAATTCGTTCTACATCAGAGCAATCGTTTAAAGACGTTGAAACGTTTAAAGGTTATAAGAAAAATAATATGTTAAAGGACACGGATACGGTCGCTGGAATATTAGTAGATATTCTCACTGACGATGGTAGTATAGAGAACGGAAAAATTTATAATGTGAAGGATTATTTCTAAGATTGGTAAATAACCGTGAGATTCGCCCTTACCATTTTAAAACCCCTGCATACATTATCATATCCTGACTTAAGGGGGGATATAAATGGGTTACGAAGGCGGATATGGTAACAACTTTGCGTTAATCGTTGTGTTATTTATCTTGTTAATTATCATTGGAACTGCTTATACAGGTGGCGGATACGGATATTAATTGTACGTAAGGCATGCGGGAGGTATTTTCTCCAGCATGCCTTTTGTGTAAGCAAAGAAAGTATAAACGAAAAGCTGTCTAGCTCCATCGCCCAGCAACTAGCAAACTTCACACACCTCCACTGCGATAAGTCAACATCGGCTCGTACCTCACCGTGTTTCCTTTATCTCATTTCGGAGTGCTCCAGTTTGTACGTTGCTAAACGGGCGCTTGCGCTTTTCTTATTGAGTAATATGGATTATAAATAAATTGCAGTAAGCGGACTCCAGAGCTCTTATTTGTTCAAAAATAAGCAGAATGCGACTGTTCGCGGACACAGGATACCCTATACAGTCAAAAAGGAGTAATTTCATCGTATTTATACCTCAATAAGGGATCCTGTGTCCACCTAACACATAGAACATGCCCCAAAAGTAATAATAGCGGAATCTGTGTCAGCTATCGAACAGTTTCTCCCAGAAAGAAAGACTTCGTTGCAGATCTTTTTAATGCACCTAGTGACAACTAGATGTAAGAACTCAGTAGATCAGGTTTACACAACAAGTTAGTCGTTTTCCTTTATTGCCTTCACAGCCTGTTTCCAGTAAGCTCGCCAAGATTCAATGGCATCTTGACTTTCTAGTTTATCGTGATTAATTTGAAGCATTGTTTTGTCGTTAGGTTTGTTTGTTATGTTTACGCTAACACGGCTTCCATTATCAAGTTTCAGCTTCCAATAACGCCATTTTTCTGATTGAGAAACGATAGGTTGAGTAGTCCTCTTCACATGATTAACTATTTCTTGGTTATCAAAATGATTCAACCAATTGTTCAAAACTTCTTCCATTGAGCTTTTCAATGTACTAGAAACACTTACACTGTATTCACCAGCAGAGGTTTGTCCACGTACTCTCCGGCCAATCTTTTGTTCGTAAGCGACAGTAACGGATTGAGCCCACCAACGATTTTGAATATATCCATTATCCGAAAGGAGTGCAGCAATATCCTTATGCTCCAGGTGCTGAGCGTTTTCATGATCAAGAACGGAGAACCATTCCTCAAATGATTTGCCAGTGGCTTTCTTAACAGCTTCATTTGATATGTTGCTCGCCTGTTTTGACATATTTTTATCCTCCTGTAAATTAGCTATTTGTAAATGTTATTACTCGTATTATCGCACATTTTAGCACAAAGAATAAGGTTCGTTTTTTCTGACGAGTTTAGATGAACATAAAATAGTGATTTATGATAAACTAATGGATGCGTAAATAAATCAGTTAATAATCATATACTTAAATAGATAGTACAGTTTGAAAGGAAGAATTGAATGATTACAAGAAAAAGCAAACGAGAAATTGAAATGATGCAGGAAGCAGGAAAGTTATTAGTAAAAACACATAAAGAAATAAAAAAGATGATTAAGCCTGGCATTACGACAATGGAAATTGATACATTTGTAGAGAAGTTTTTGGCTAAGCATGGTGCAACTCCAGAACAAAAAGGATTTAGTGGATATCCTTACGCAATATGTGCGTCAGTAAATGATGAAATTTGTCATGGTTTTCCACGCGAAGAAAAATTAGTTGATGGAGATATTGTAACGATTGATATGGTAGTAAATCTGAATGGTGGGTTAGCAGACTCCGCATGGACGTATACCGTTGGGGAAGTTGACCAAGTAGGAAAACGCTTAATGGAAGTAACGAAAGAATCACTATATAAAGGTATTGAGAAAGCACAAGCAGGTAGTCGAATTGGAGATATCGGTCATGCTATTCAAACGTATGCAGAAGGAGAAGGTTTTTCTGTGGTGCGCGACTTCACTGGTCATGGAATTGGACCAACTATACATGAGGAACCACATATTCCTCATTTTGGATTACCCAACAAAGGGGTTCGCTTAAAAGAAGGTATGGTTATTACAATTGAACCAATGATTAACGAAGGTACATGGCAGAGTAAAATGGATGCTAATAATTGGACAGCACGCACGGTTGATGGTGGTCGTTCTGCCCAGTACGAGCATACTATCGTCATTACAAAAAATGGACCACTAATTATTACTGATCAAGACGAGATGTAACCGATATTTGTAGGAGGATTTGGCATGCGAATTGTTTCCATTTGTCCGAGTAATACAGAAATCATTGCCTATTTAGGAAAAACTGATTTACTTGTTGGGGTGGATAATTATTCAGACTGGCCGGCTGAAGTGAACGACCTACCTCGGGTTGGCCCGGATCTTTCCATAGATATGGAAAAGGTTGCTGAGCTAAATCCCGATTTGGTCTTAGCATCGCTAAGTGTTCCTGGTATGGAAAAAAATATTGAAGCACTTGACGATATGAATTTACCTTACATTATTTTAAATCCTAATTCGTTAGCTGAGATTGAATCAGACATAAGAGAAGTTGGAAAAGCAATAGATTATGAAGAACTTGGTAAGAAAATGGCTGAGCAATTTAATAATGAAGTTGAAGGATTTCGAACGAAAGCACGAAAACGTAAAGATAAACCTACACTCTACTGGGAGTGGTGGCCGAAGCCGGTTTTCACTCCAGGTCGAATTAATTGGCTTACCGAAATAAGTGAATTAGCTGGGGCAAAGAATATTTTTGTCGATAAAGATGAGGCTAGTGTCCAAACTGATTGGGAAGAAGTAAAAGGAAGAGATCCAGATCACATCTGTATGGTTTGGGTAGGTGTAAAGGAAGAAAAAATGAGACCAGAACTCGTTATCAAACGACCTGGCTGGAAGCAAATGAAAGCAATAAATAATGGGAACATTCACATCCTAGAGGAATCACTATACTGTAGACCATCACCTCGGCTACTAGATGGGCTTCGTAAATTAGAAAAAATCATACATGAACAAAAAATCAGCTCAAACTAATATTGGGCTGATTTTTTGATGGATAAGTATTTATAATCTTTACTACTTTGGGTTGATAAAGGAAAATTTTTCTTTCAATCAATTTTCTTTTTTTCATGGTAAAAATCGTGTATACTTATCTAAATTTTCATTTTAAAGGGGGAATAGTGATGGCCACAAATTCGATAACAAAGAGAGAAGTGTCCCCTTCTATTCAAATGATTCAAAGAGGAATAGCAGTAGGATTCCCCATCATGCTTGGTTATTTACCAATTGCGATTACATATGGTGTACTTGCAAAACAAGCAGGTATGACGTTGGTTGAATTAACGTCCATGAGTGTGTTTGTATTTGCGGGAGCGAGTCAGTTTATGGCTGTCAATATGATTGCCGCAAGTGCAGGTGTTGTAGAAATTATTATCGCTACTTTCGTTCTTAATTTCCGTCATTTCGTTATGAGTTTATCGTTTATGAATCGCTTACGCGGTATTGGACTAAATTGGAAAGTTCCTTTATCATTAGGGTTGACTGATGAGACGTTTGCTATGTCATCACTACACCCAGAAGAAGCGAAGAAGGATAAGGGTGCATTATTTTATACAGCCTTAATATTAACAGCATATTTTTCTTGGGTAATGGGATCTTTTTTAGGTGGTGTACTTGGTGAGATTATCCCAGCAAAACTAAGTCAAAGCATGGGTATTGCACTTTACGCAATGTTTATCGGCCTACTAATTCCATCGGTTAAAAAGGAAAAACGAGTTGGTTTAATAGCCATTTTTGCAATGTTAATTAATTATCTATTTAGCCAATTTATGAGTGATGGTTGGGCAATTGTTTGCGGTACGGTAATTGGTGCAGCTAGTGGAATCTTCTTGTTAAAGGGGGATTCAAAATGATTTTTGCCATTATCATTGGAATGTCGTTAGTGACAATGATTCCAAGAATTATTCCTGCTTATATAGTGGATCGAATACATTTTCCGGAATGGTTAAATCGGTGGTTGAACGCAATCCCCTACGCAGCTCTTGGTGCATTAATTTTTCCTGGAATTTTATCCATACGTCCTGAACAACCATCCATTGGAATTATTGGAGGTCTTGTAGCAATCGTGTTAGCATATATCGGTCTTAATGTCATTTTAGTAGTGATAGGTGCAATTGCCACCGTTTTTGTTATGAGTTTGTAAAGAAAGTCTTAATTTTTAATCATAAACAGAGATATTCGAGGGGATGAGCGAGATGTTTCAAACGAGAAAGGCAGTCTATGAAGATGCAGAAGCAATTGCTAATATCCATATTAGTAGTTGGAAGAGTACATACAATGATTTAATAAATGAAAAAGATATCTCTAATATTACGTATGAAAATCGATTGGCGCTTTGGGAAACGGTACTGAAATTAAATAAAAAGGATCAGTGTACCTACGTCATTCATAATGAAGAAAAAATTGTTGGATTTGTAAATGGTGGACCTGAACGGACAAAACGTTTTAATTATGATAGTGAAATATATACGATTTATCTGTTGGATGAGTTCCAACGCCTAGGATTAGGTGCGGAGCTGTTAAACGTATTTTCACAAGATATGAAATCAAAAGGACATAGTTCTATTCTTGTATGGGTATTAACGCAAAATCCATCCAGCAAATTTTATGAAAGATATAAAGCTAAACCAGTAGGTGAAGAAGAAACAACAATTGGAGAAGGCACATATCAGGAAACTGCATATGGCTGGGAAAATATTGATGATCTCCTAAACTTAACATCTAAAAATAAAAGTTAATGGCTTTTCCATTAACTTTTATTTTTTTTACTAGAAGAAAAATTTCGGCACTCGCTATAACGAGACAAATGCCTAGTTTTTCTAAGTATATGGCTCTATATGAATATGTGCGTAGTATATATTATGTTTTTGAGCGAGTAATTTTTCAATTTGGACAGTTATTTCATGACTTTCTTCAACATTTAGAGTTGGGTCAACAAGAATTACAATATCTATAAATGATTGGTTACCATGAATGCGGCCCTTTACATCTTTCACCACTTTTACATCTTCCACTTTGGCAATGCTCTTTTTAATTTTTATTAAAAGCTTTTCGTCAAACCCATCTGTAAGCGTGTGGGTAGAATCTTTGAAAATCTCCCAAGCAGTTTTACATATAATAAAACCAACAATCAGCCCAGCAATTGGATCAAGCCAGTATAAACCAAACTGTGCTCCCACAATCCCGACAAATGCACCTAGACTAACGAACGCATCCGATTTATTGTCTTGTGCTGCAGCATGTAAGGATGAACTTCCAACTTTTTTCGCTAGTAATGCGTTGTAACGATAAACTCCGAACATAATAATTGCAGCAATAAGTGCTGTCCAAGCAGTGAGAATGTCTGGTTGGGCTATTTCACCAATCCATAATTTGCGAAGTGTATCATAAATAACCTGAATTCCTACAGAAACCATAATGAATGCAGCAAATAGAGATGCAATGGTTTCAGCTCGATAATGTCCGTAGTGATGATCACTATCAGCTGGTTTCCTAGAGATTTTTAGACCAATTAAAACAGCTATTGATGCAACGACATCAGTTGAATTATTTAGTCCATCCGCTCGTAAAGCCTCAGAGTTGCCGAAATGGGCAACAGCTAACTTTCCTATTGATAAAATGAGATAAGCGAAAATACTAATCCAAGCACCTTTCTCACCTTTTCTTAAGTTTTCTGAATGTGTCATGGATGATCCTCCATATCTTCTTCTAGCTCGTTAAGTAACAGCTATAACAGTCTACCAAAGCTTGGGCTGGTAAGTCTAGAGAAAAAAACAAGCACACGGGTATATCTATTGTGATTAGCTAATTAAGTTTCGCTTGTCCAAAACGGAGGAAAATTACAATAAAAAGTTAAATATTTTCATTGCAATTATTCCAAAAATTTAGGATAATAGAAAAAAGGAACAAGGGGGCATGTTCCATGAAAAAGCAAAAGATATTTTATCGTTTTTATCGTTACGATGGGAAACCATTAGAAGCAAAGCGTGAAATTTCATTTGAGTGTAAACTTGTGTCCAAAATGTTGCTTGATGAGCTGTGCTTTCAATGGAATAAACATCAATTGATGAAAGCCATAGATAGCTCGATAGATGAAGGAGATAAAGAAACGTTCGTACGATTAAGTGAAGAATATAAGCATTACATTTGGGAATAACCAAAGTCATATAACTATGAGTTGCCTTGCCTCTAGTAGGCAGGGCATTTTTACTGCATGAAACTAGTTAAAATGAGTGTTTAAAAGGTCTGCAAATTATAACAAGAAGTTCGAGGTACGAAGGTTTGCAGGTCCGGAACGCATGCAGGAAAAACCGAGCAACGAAGAAATTCGCTGTTTATCACTTAATAGCTTTTTGAATAACTTTTTAAAGGGGGAAAGTGAATGGGAGATAGAAAGCATCAAATGATGCAAAAACAAAATCTTGTGTTGATCTACATATTAGTATTTTCTATTTTGCTAGGAGTCGGTGCAGAAATCATTGTAGGTGCACCAAAAATAAATCTACTAGCAATAGGAGTAGGTGGAGCTGTTTGTCTAGCATTGTTAATATTTTTTCATTATAAACGTATTTTTACAGCAGCTATACCGTATATTGCAATAATTAGTTTAACTAGTATAGCATTTGTTATTATTTTAAGTTCAGATTATGTAACAAATATGTTGTTTACCTTCTATGTTCTAGCAGTAGCTGCAATTTCGTTATCATTAGCGGTATTAGTCACTGGTGGTGTATTTGGATTAGCATTATTAATATTTTTTGTCATCGAGAAAGGAGAAGTAATTGGATTTGACGCAAGGGCAACAGCTATTACAATTGTATTTTTTATCTTAGTGTTTGCAGTGTTATTTATTCAAGTGCGTGTTGCAAGAAAGTTATTATCCAATGTGCAGTTTTCTCTTTCAGAAAGCGAGAAACGTGAGAATGAACAAGTACAGCTTACAAGAAAGGTACAAGAAGGTGCCAAACACGTTCAGTCACAAATGTCTATGTTAGAAAAAGAAAGTAATCTTAATTCGGAATCAATGCAGGAGATGCGCTTGGCATTTCAAGAGATTGCTTCAACCAGTCAATCACAGGCAGAGACTGCTTCTGAGATAACCATTACAACAGATAGAGCGAAGGATCTTCTTGGAAAAATGACTAACTCGTTTTCGAAAAGTACTGCCGATGGAGTAGAGTTAAAGGAATTATCTATATCGGGGCAACAGAGTATGACGTTACTAGCCAAAACAATGGATGGATTTTATCAATCGTTTGAAGAGTTAAATCGTAACATGGAAAAATTGGTTTACCGTATGCAAGAAAATAGCACATTTATTGCCAAAATAGAAGATATCGCAGAACAAACTAACCTATTAGCATTAAATGCTAGCATTGAAGCTGCTAGAGCAGGTGATTCAGGTAAAGGGTTTGCTGTTGTTGCAGGGGAAGTTCGGAAATTAGCTGAAGTATCTCAAGAAACCGCCAAGCAAATAAAAGAAAATTTAATGGTGATTGAGGTTGATGCTTTTCAAGCGCAACAACTGGTTGTGAATAACAAAGAAAAGCTACATAATAGTACGGATAGTGTTCATAACACAAAGAAAGATTTCGAGAAAATAACTGACCAACTAATTAATTTCATAAAGTACTTGGAATATTTAGCGAAGCAAGCGAAAGAGATTGAAGTGTCGTCTGAAGTAATCGACAACTCTGTTGATGACTTAGCAGGCGTTATTGAAGAAACAAGTGCCACGATTCAGCAATTAAATGCAGTACTAGACCAACAGGTAGAAAGAATGTCCAATTTATCAAACGGAATCGAGAAGACAAATGAAATAGCTGCATCGCTTGAAAATATATAAAAATATGACCTATTACGTTCCAAATTTTGGTATGCTAGTTTTACAAGGGGGGGTCAACGATGAAAAAGAAAACAACAGTTAGTTGGATGCTTTATGATTTCGGTAACTCTGCGTTTTCAACGACCATTATGGCTGCGGTTTTACCTGTTTTTTATTATGATGTTGCAGCAGCAGGCTTAGATGAATCACTAGCAACTAGCTATTGGGGGTATTCACAATCAATCGCCGTATTAATCGTTGCAGTTTTAGCTCCAATTCTGGGTGCGATTAGTGATTATTCCGCGGCTAAGAAAAAGTTCCTTCGTTTTTTTGCATTTATGGGAATGATTGCAAGTGTCTTATTAGGCTTTGTTGGACAAGGAGATTATTTATTTGCTTCACTACTGCTCATCATAGGGACAATCGGATTTTCCAGTGCAAATATCTTTTATGACGCATTCCTACCAGAAATAGCCGATGATGAAGATATTGATAGGATCTCATCCAATGGATTCGCTTTTGGCTATATTGGCGGAGGAATATTATTAGCAATCAATATATTAATGATTCTCAAGCATCAATGGTTTGGTATCCCTAATGCAACGGTAGCAAGTCAGCTATCATTTGTTTCAGTTGGTATTTGGTGGTTTATCTTTTCAATTCCACTATTAAAGAACGTGGTTGAAGAAAAGAGAACGCCAATAAAACGCGAAAAATCATATGTGGCTATAGGAGTTGGAAGGGTTACATCAACCTTTAAAGAGATAAAACAGTATAAGCAATTATTAATTTTTCTATTAGCATTTTGGATGTACAACGATGGAATCTCAACAATTATTAAAATGGCAACGATTTATGGCCGGGATATTGGGATTAATTCTAATTCGTTGATTGCAGCACTATTAATTACGCAGTTCGTAGGAATTCCATTTACATTCTTTTTTGGTTGGATTGCCAAAAAAATCACAGCAAAAAAAGCATTACTAATAACGTTGTATATTTATGTAGGAATTGTAATTTTAGGTTACTTCATGACAACAGCCCTACATTTTTATTTATTAGCAGTCTGTGTTGGGTTTGTTCAAGGTGGGGCACAATCACTAAGTAGATCTATTTTTGGACGAATGGTGCCAGCAGATAAACATGGTGAGTTTTTTGGATTTTATGGAATTTCCTCAAAGTTTGCAGCTATTTTCGGTCCATTTCTGTTCGCGTTAGTTGGACAATTAACGGGATCGAGTAGGCTAGGAATTATATCACTAGTGATTTTCTTTATTCTAGGTATCATTCTTTTACGCTTTGTAAATATCGAAAAAGGAATGCAAGAAGCGAGAAAGCATACTAATTTTGGAGAAGCGGTAGAAGTAAAACCGAAATAAGTAAAAAGGTCATCGACACATTGTGCCGCTGACCTTTTTTTGGTTTTGAAGAGTTATTCAGAGCATTGTTTTGAAGAAACATAGTTGAAGTAAACTGCGACCTAGTGAAAATTCATACTTATGGTAATAGCAACGTTGATTTCCGCTGCGGGCAAGGCTAGTAAAGTAACATTTTCGAATTGCATGCAGGATGTCAGCTAGCGGACACACGATGTCTTATTTGGGTAAAATAAGGGTAAATGCGGTTGTTATCGGACTCAGGATTCCTTATTTGGGTAAAAACAGTTGAAAATCATGTTTTTTAGCTGAATAAGGCATCGTGTGTCCGTTAACCTTCAAAATAAAGGTAAAAATGGTAAATAGGGCATCCTCAGTCCGATACCAAGCAATCGCTAGCCCCCCGCTTAGTACGCAGTTTACTTAGAATACGAAACTACTTTTAAAACCCAATCAAATGATTATCTTTGTAGCACAAAATAACCTAGTTTAAACAATCGGTTCGCTGTATCTATTTTCTAGATTCAGTTCTAATGGTTTTCCCGTATCATACGATATATTTCCAATTATGCGACGAAAAAGATCTTGATTTTTATCAGTTGGATCTTTCCAATACGCCAAAACGGCACTCATAATTTCGATACCTTCTGCTCGACCAATCTCATATAGTTCTAAAAAGCTTTGCGATGATGGCTCATTTGTAGCTGGATGATGCCAAGTTACTTCATTTTCATTTAAATAATCTGTATTATTTTTTATTGGTTGATGTGAAAAGGATGAAATAAGTGATTTAAACACAACATTCTTCCAGCCATACGGATCTGATAAAATTTTCAATGCTAATTTCATATCACGGTACGATTTCTGAATATAAGCATCTGTTTCTTTAGCGACGTCTGGATAATGTTTGTTAATTGTAGAATGAAGTAATGTAATGATGTCTTTGTCCAATGAATAACCAACATCAATTTCCTTATAAACAGACGCCTTCCACGTTTTCATATGATGGAACTTGTCCATCATAATGGTATCAATAAGTACTTCTAACTCTTGATGCTTGTTACCTTCGTAGCCAGCTCGGTAGTGAATATATGGATGTGTATTACGATCTAAAATATGATGGGTCACAAAACCGAAAACGTATGCTTTAACATGTGGCTCCAAATGAGCGGAAGAAGTAATTAAATCCATTAAAAACGCTCCACATTTCTTCGTGTGGAGTGCCATACCAATATCACTTACTGATTCATCCTTGTTCCATGGCCAAAAGTTATAATAAAAAAATGGATCAGGTCCTTGTGCACCTAATTTCATATACGCTTCATGTTGAAAAAAAGGAGTTGGATTATTAATCGAATCGACAACCTCCTCACAAAAAAGCATATGTGTCCATATATTCGGCATGATGAAATCCTCCTTAAACAAACCTTTAAAAAGCTAACAATTCTTCGAAGACCCTCTGCAAGAATAAAGTATGACATACAAACTGAAATTAAGTATAACTCATTTTGCCTTCCAAGATGAATTCTGTTATCTGCTCTTGTATTATTATAAAAGATTGTGTGTATAACATGGAAGTAAAAATGTATATGAAATTATCAATCGCACATATATGTACTATTTTTGTAACAAATTTTTTCAAATACTTTTTTTCTAGAAATTTGTTACAATAGGTAATGGAGAATAAGTAGTTATATACATAAGGAGGCAACGAATATGGATTATCGCATAGAAAAGGACACACTAGGAGAGGTACAAGTTCCTGCAGATAAATTCTGGGGTGCACAAACCCAACGCAGTAAAGAAAATTTCCCAATTGGGAATGAAAAAATGCCGCAAGAAGTTATTAAGGCATTTGCTATATTAAAGAAAAGTGCTGCAAAAGCTAATGCAGAGCTTGGTTTAATGGAAAAGAAAAAGTTTGAGGCAATTGAATATGCTGCCGATCAAATTATTAATGAAAAGGTAACTGATCATTTTCCATTGGTAGTTTGGCAAACAGGAAGTGGTACACAGTCCAACATGAATGTAAATGAAGTGATTGCATATGTAGGTAACGAATGGTTAACGAAAGAAGGCAGTGATTTAAAGCTTCATCCTAACGATGACGTAAACAAATCACAAAGTTCAAATGATACGTACCCAACTGCAATGCATATTGCATCAGTATTAAAGCTTGAGGAAAGTGTATTACCAGCAATTCGCATATTAAAAGATACATTGAAAGTTAAAATGGATGCATTCCAGGATATTGTTAAGATTGGACGTACACATCTTCAAGATGCTACACCACTAACATTGGGACAAGAGATTAGTGGATGGCACCGTATGTTAGAAAAATCGGAAACAATGATTACGGAAAGCTTACACCATTTAAAGGAATTAGCTATTGGGGGAACTGCAGTAGGTACTGGTCTTAATGCGCACCCTGATTTTTCAGAAAAAGTTTGTGAATCAATTAATAACTTTACAGGAAATAGCTTTATCTCTGCACCAAATAAATTTCATTCGTTAACAAGCCATGACGAAACAGTATACGCACATGGTGCATTAAAAGGATTAGCAGCTGATCTGATGAAAATTGCTAATGACGTACGTTGGTTAGCAAGTGGACCACGCTGTGGAATTGGTGAAATTATTATTCCAGCGAATGAACCAGGTAGCTCGATTATGCCAGGAAAAGTAAACCCTACCCAAAGTGAAGCTGTTACGATGGTTGTAGCTCAAGTAATGGGAAATGACGCAACAATTGGCTTTGCAGCGAGTCAGGGAAACTTTGAATTAAATGTATTTAAACCAGTAATTGCTTACAACTTCTTGCAATCATGTCAATTACTAGCAGACAGTATGTTGTCATTTGATGAACGTTGTGTCCAAGGAATTGAACCGAATCACGATCAAATCGAAAAATATTTAAACGATTCATTGATGCTCGTGACAGCATTGAATCCACATATTGGCTATGAAAATGCTGCGAAAATTGCTAAAACAGCATTTGCTGATAATGCTACTTTGAAAGAAACTGCAGTTAAATTAGATCTTTTAACTGAAGAAGAATTTGATAAGTATGTTAATCCAAAAGAAATGACATATCCGAAATAAAAATAGTGTAGAAAAAAGCCCATTACATCAGATGTAATGGGCTTTTTTGTAATTCCCAAATTTTCCTTTTAATTTCCAACAATTATCAGTGATAAGTTTCAGATGAATGCAGACAATATGATTACAGGAGGTGATATCATGGCTAATAACAATTCAAATCAATTAGTAGTACCTGGTGTACAACAAGCTCTTGATCAAATGAAATATGAAATTGCTCAAGAATTTGGAGTTAATCTTGGTCCAGACACTGCTTCACGTGCTAACGGTTCTGTTGGTGGTGAAATTACAAAACGTCTAGTTCAAACAGCTCAACAACAACTTGGCGGACAACCTAAATAACCATGGCTATCGCCTGAGGTAAATCCTCAGTCAAACCAGATGAAAAGAGGGATGTCATTATGACGTCCCTCTTCTTTATTTATCGAATTCTTTTTTCACTTACAGGATCAAAAAAGTGTGCCTTATTCATATCAAAAGCAAGATCTAGTTGTTCCCCACCATCAATATCAGATCGCGAGTCAATTCGTGCAATAAAATCTTGTTCATTTATTTTAGAATAAAGATACGTTTCTGCACCCATCAATTCAGCAACGTCAATTGTTGCTGTTATTTTAGTTTCAGGTGTTGACTCAATAAATACAGGTTCGTCATGGATATCCTCAGGACGAATTCCAAGAATCAGATCTTTATCAACAAAATTCTGTTCTCGAAGTGTCTTCATTTTTCCTTCAGGGACTTTTATTTTCACACCATCCATTACGAAATGACCATCTGTTAGAGTACCGTGTAAAAAGTTCATGGAAGGTGAACCAATAAAACCACCAACAAAAACGTTTTCCGGTTTATCGTAAACTTCTTTAGGAGCACCAACTTGTTGAATAATGCCATCTTTCATTACGACTAAGCGAGTAGCCATTGTCATTGCTTCTGTCTGATCGTGCGTAACATAAATAGTTGTTGTTTGTAGACGTTTGTGCAGCTTTTGTATTTCAGCACGCATTTGTACACGTAACTTTGCATCTAAATTTGATAAAGGTTCATCCATTAGAAAAACTTTTGCATCTCGAACAATAGCGCGTCCTAATGCAACACGTTGGCGTTGTCCACCTGACAATGCTTTCGGTTTCCGATCTAAATAAGGCTCCAAGCCTAATATTTTTGCTGCGTTGTTCACACGCTGTTCAATTTCGTCTTTTTTGAACTTACGTAGTTTTAATCCAAATGCCATATTGTCATAAACATTCATATGCGGATAAAGCGCATAGTTTTGGAATACCATAGCGATGTCTCGGTCTTTTGGAGCAACGTCGTTCATTTTTTTATCGTCAATAAGCAATTCTCCACTTGTAATTTCCTCAAGTCCAGCTATCATGCGAAGGGTAGTGGACTTACCACAACCGGATGGGCCAACAAAAACGATAAATTCTTTATCTTTAATATGTAAATTGAAATCATCGACCGCAATTACTTTTTTATCGTAGGATTTTTGAATATGCTCTAGTTTTAATTCAGCCATTTTGATACCCCCAAATATTTTATGTTGTATTTAGTTTATATAAAAACGCTTTCATCTGTATACGTAAAACATGCACAAAGATCTGTTTATGTTTTGTGCATGTTTTCTAGTTATATTAAGATTTTGATAGCAAAGCAAGATAAACTGCTGCTGCTTGATGGAATTGCCGAATATCAATTCCCGTTTTTTCGATAAATTTATCAATTCTATATTGCAAGCTATTTCGATGCATATACAATTTTTTCGCAGTAAGGGTTACATTTAAATTGCATGTAAAATATGCCTCGACTGTTTGTATTAAATCAATGTCATCGAGAACTTCCTTTAATAAGAAATTCTTCGTGTTTTCGCGAAAGGATTCATTAACTTGATCAACAAATAAAAAGGGTAAAGCTTCTTCAAAACTGACTACTTGTTTATCCGTGTACGAAAAAACGATGGAAGAACCGTTGATGAAATTGGTATAAAAAGCTTTGGCATGATGTAAATCAGTTAAAAAAGGACCGACAAAAATACGTATTTTTACATATAAGTCACTCATCAAAATGTCTATTATTTCATGGTAATTAATCGGTTCTTCATGGGAGTTCATTACATCCTCAATTAATATTCCTTGGTGATTAGTAGTCCATAAAATTGGTAGTGGTGTAGAAAAAATACTATGTACTGCCTCTCTGAATAGGGTTGGATCTATGCTGCTATGTTCAAAAGAAAAATGAATAAAACGAAATGGATGCGCGTATTCAATTGGGTTCACCGGATTTTCTGTGTGAAGTATAGAATCCCAAAACTTTTCTTTATCAGTTACTGGTGTATACGACCCATGGTATTCGCTTAAAAATGTTGATAATAGTTGTTCTTCTTTAGTTGTAATTTCGCTTTTGTGTATTCCTACTATTTCTTCTTGATCTGTAAGGTACCATTTGAATTCATCTGAGTATTGATTGAGGTTTGCATTGTATCGAACGAGTGAAGGAAATATTTTTTGTAATTGATTAATCATCGTAACGCCCCATTTCTCTAACTTGAGTTTAATCTATAGCAACAGGCAGGAAGACCCAAACAGATTGAAGTTTTACTTTTATTATACCAGTGGATTGCCCTTGTAAAAAGTCGATTGATATCGAAATGGTATACATGAAACAGCTTGTTTGTTATAGTAATTCTAGAATGATTTTAGAGGAGGATCTATTTTGCCTAATATTTATGATAGTGCGTATGATCTCGAGAAAGCAATTCGTGAAAGCGAAGAATTTAAAAGTTTAAAAGGTGCTTATGATGCGGTGATGAATGACGAATCTGCTAAGCAAATGTTTGAAAACTTCCGTAATACACAAATTGAATTGCAAGAGAAACAAATGCAAGGACAAGAAATTACAGAAGAAGAAGTAGAAAAAGCACGTCAGGTTGTGGAATTAGTACAACAACACGAAGATATTTCAAAACTAATGGAACAAGAACAACGCCTAAATATGGTAATTAATGATGTTAGTCGTATTATTACCAAGCCATTAGAAGAACTTTACGGCGAGCCTGAATCAGCAGAATAAGTAAGAATACAACCTGTAGATAACACTATAGGTTGTTTTTTTATTTTTTACAGGCAGGATTTCAAGGAGAAATTGGAGAAATAGTAAACAAAGTCAAAATATGCATAGGGGTGTTAGGAATGGAAACTGTCTCATACGAAAGTGTCGACCAAGTTGGCTATATTTATTTAAATCGTCCTGAACGATTTAATGCATTAAATAAAGAAATGCTTAGTGAGCTTCTTGAAGTAATTACGGAGGTTGAACAAAACGAAGACCGAATTGTCATTATTAGTGGAAGAGGTAAGGCGTTCTGTGCAGGTGGCGATGTCTCCATGATGACAGATTGGGCAAACAAAGATTTCTACGTAGAAGTTATGGATATGATAGAAGAAATTATAATGAAGCTATATGTAATGCCAAAAATTGTTATATCTGCAATAAAAGGCTCGGCAGCAGGACTAGGTTTAAGCTTAGCATTGGCGGCAGATTATGTAATTGCCCAGAATGATGCCAAACTTGGTGTACTGTTTTTAGGAGTAGGGTTGGCTCCGGATGGTGGTGGCCATTTTTGGTTGAAGGAACGACTAGGAGTCCATGGTGCGAAACAATTTACATGGAGTATGGAACAAGTTGATGGGGCGACAGCTTACTCAATGAATTTGGTAGATCAAGTGAGTGAAGACCCTGTGATAAATCATGCATCAGATCTGGCAAAACAGTTACTTCTACAACCATTGACTTCTATGGTGAAAACAAAACTTATGTATCATAATCAAAAGAAAGATGAGTTAAAGCATTTCTTAGCTGAGGAAAAGAAAACACAATGGGAGCTAAGACAAACGAAGGATCACCAAGAAGGCGTCAGTGCCTTTTTAGAAAAACGTAAGCCTGTATTTATTGGGAAATAATGAGGATGGGATAAAAGTAATTTTATCATAGAAAATCCGAACGATAATAAAGTTGTGTAAAAAAACCGCTCCGGAAATATACTTCGCTTTCCGCGGGTGTCTGGTGAGCATCCTGCCATTCCTCCCGCAGGATAAGGAAAGCTTCCCTAAAAGAGCATCACACGCAGAAAAAGTGATTTTCTTTTTCAAGGAATCTACGTATATTTCCGGAGCTAATATAGATCATTGATCGTTATTTCAGTTGATAACACTAGTTATGTCCAACGTCATTGAATCTCTTTAAAGCAAGAACTCCAAAACTTATCAAGGCGTTGAACGGCTGAACCTTTCCAGAAATTAAAAAACTACACAATACTTTTTTTACTTTTCTACTATCGGTGGAACAAAACTAACTTTGCATCAGGTGAAACACAACGATGTGTATGCTCAGCATATCCTTCTTCTTCAAGCTTAGCAGTTCCTACCTTTTTTGCTTCGTTATCGTTTTCAGCTGTAAATGACTCGTCTAGCAATTTATCACCGGATTTATCAAATACTGTTAATACATACGTACGCACTATAATTCCTCCTCAAAGACTTTAACTTAATTCCTATTATATACGTTCTTCATTTGTAACAAAAGTCAGATGATACTCCCCATGGATAAATCCAGGGGGTTTCAGTGGAATACAGATAGTGTCCTGCATTGTCCGACTGAGGGGCGACCACAAGCCCCCTTACACATCAGGCTATATAGCCTTCAGCTTTGCTTATTGGATTTGTACTCGTTTTGGGGACAGAAGGAAATCTTTCCGCCCCAATGCACTAAACGGACTGTCAATGCCGCAATGCTTCCGCAGAATATTAAACGCAGCGTTAATATCTGCATTGATCTGAATGTTCGTTCCTTTCACCCGAAAGAAGGCGCGACAAATACGCCGTCCCGAAAAGATGATACCGTTTTTCTCGCCGTTGTAAACGGGAATTGGATCTCCACTTAAGAAACAGGCTTTCGACGTGTAGCTTTCTTCCCTCGTCACGACTTGAATGCCGACCGCTTCCGCCTTATACTTTATCATCGACATCAGTTTATTGAATGGAAGTTGGATGAATGTCTGCTTGTCTGCTTTTTGCATTTTAACCGTCGTCTTCCAGCCGTCGTTTTTCCCGATGATGATCGTGTCGATTCCTCGTTCGACTGCAAGGTCTACAATCGCACGGCTCGCTTTGTGCATGTAATCCGTGACGCGGTAGTCTCGTTTGCGGTCGAGGTTTTCCAGTTTCTGTGAAAAATGTTGCCCTTCCTTCTCCTGCAGTCCGTTCCGTAATATCCGAACCGTCCGCGCCCGTTCTTTGTTGTACTGGTGATTGATGGATTTCAATACCTTGCCCTTGACGATGACCGGCTGACCGCCTGTATTATCTGCAATGGCTGCAAGGTTATCGACACCGATATCAATACCCATGATCCGTTTCGGGGTGAAGAGAAAATCGTTTTTCTTATCTTTCGGCCGTACCAATGCTTTTTCGTCGGTTTTCTTGAAAATCAATTCAATCACATATCGTCCGTAGAATGGCACGATGCGAACTTGTTGCAGACGCCCTTCTACGTCAGCTAACTTTCCGATTCGAAGTCGTTTTTTGGTCATTGGCAATTTCAATGTTTGATTGTCTACTATCCAAGCGGTCTGGTTTGTCAGCACGCACACCGTCCGTCCTTCTTTCTTCTTATAACGTGGAATTTTCGGCCGTCCTGTGTACTTCTCGGGATGCAGGTTGTAATCCTTGATTGCTTTATAGAACGAAGCCCAGTCTTCCAATACCTTTTTGATGACGTGCTGATTCGTCTGTGCGGGTAGTGCCCGATAGTCAGATTGTTTCATTGCTTTGAAAAGCCCGTCTAGAAAACCGTAACCGAGTGTCTTCTTCTCTTCGGATGGTGGATGAAACAAGGTAAGCTTTACCGATTCATCGTCTGGGCTTTTCGCTTTCCTTTTCTTAAAATTCGCTTGTTTTATCGCATTCATCGATGGAAGATGATGGGTAATCGCAGCCAACACTTCTTGCTGATTGGCATTCGATGTCCCGTTTCGCATAGCAGTGAACACCTGGCGATAGTAGAAATTCGTCGTGTTGTACAAATTTTTCGCGTTGAAGCACAACGCATCAAAATAGGAAAAGAGCTCATGGTTTTCATTGACTTCGATCTTGTAGGCACTATACATGTCTTCACCTCTCGTAGGAACACTTGTTCTAACATTATGTTATTAGTATACCCCACACACAAATCAAAAGCCAGTTTAAACGAACACGGATTATATCTCCATGCATGAATGTAGGGGTTTTACGCCGTTTTTTGATAATCTCAATAAATTTAAAAAGTGAAACCATAACTAAAGTAAATCGTAAACTAATAAGGAGAAAGGAGAGTTTGATGTGACCTTAGTTTTAAAAGACGTAACAAAACGATTTGGAAAAGAAACGGCTGTTAACAATTTGTCATTAGAGATTCCAGAAAGTGAAATGTTTGGTTTCCTTGGTGGAAATGGTGCAGGAAAAACGACCACATTTCGTATGATTCTTGGATTACTTGATGCATCTGCTGGTAAGATAGCGTGGAATGGGGACTCAATTAGCTATGAGAAAAGTCATTTAATTGGATATCTTCCAGAGGAACGCGGGTTATACCCGAAACTAAAGGTAAGGGACCAAATTATTTATTTAGGTAAATTGCGTGGGATGAAGAAAGCTGAAATAATAAGCGAGCTTGAAGCGTGGTTGACTCGTTTTAATGTGCCAGAATATATCGATAAGAAAGTAGAAGAACTGTCAAAAGGGAATCAACAAAAAATCCAATTTATTTCTGCAGTCATACATAAGCCGAAGTTGTTAATTATGGATGAACCATTCTCTGGACTAGATCCAATAAACGTCGAAATGTTGAAAGAAGCGGTTGTAGATTTAAAAAAACAAGGGACTTCGATTATTTTTTCTTCTCACCGTATGGAGCATGTGGAGGAGTTATGTGAGCACTTATGTATATTACATAAAGGCAAGCAGGTAGTTCAAGGCTCTTTAAGACAAATAAAAGATTCATTTGGTAAGAAAAATTTAATCGTTCATGCTGATACGGATCTCGATTTTTTACGTAATTTTGATGGTGTTACGAAATATAAGCCCGTCACTGGGGGATGTGAACTTCAAATCGAAAATGAAGCAGTATCCCAAACTATCTTTTCTAGTTTACAAGGGAAGGGATTCATTCGTAAGTTCGAACTTGAGGAACCCTCGTTGAATGATATTTTCATAGAGAAGGTAGGTGCATCGTATGAATAAATTTTGGATTATAACATCACATACCTATATGACTCGCTTTAAAACAAAATCCTTTTTAATTAGTACAATCGTTACGCTCTTGTTTGTGTTAGGTATAGCTAATTATCAAGCAATTTTCGATTCGTTTTCGGGAGATGGGAAACAAGAAATAGCTGTGCTAGATGAAACGGGCGAATTATTTACGTCATTGGAAGCTAGTGTAGAAAATACAAATCAAGATGTAAATCTTGTATCATTTGATCAATCGGAAGAGGCTGGGAAGTCTGCTGTCGAAGACGAGAAATATGATGCACTTATCGTCCTGACTAAAAACGCTAAAGAGCTACCGGAAGCTACTTACTATGCAAATAATATTGCTGATTCTGCAGAACAACAGGCAATTCAGCAACAGTTACAACAGCTTAAAGTTTCTGCTGCTACCAAACAGGCAGGCATTGATCAGGAAAAAATTACGGAAATCTATTCACCAGTTACGTTTAATACAGTTGCACTTGATGAAAGCGCAAAATCGTCCGAGGAACTCAGCCAGGCACGTGGAATTGTTTATGTAATGCTTTTTGTACTGTATTTATCTGTTATAACTTACGGAAATATGATTGCGACAGATGTGGCAACAGAGAAATCATCTCGGGTAATGGAGTTACTTGTTTCTAGTGTTTCACCTGTTACACAAATGTTTGCAAAAATTATTGGAATCGCATTACTTGGGTTAACGCAAGTGGGATTGTTAATTGCCTTCGCCTACGCGTTGATTATTTCCAAAAAGGATGAATTAACAGGAGGTGCATTCGAATATTTTGGCATACAGGGAGCATCTCCTTCATTGTTTATTTATGCGATAGTCTTTTTCATATTAGGTTATTTGCTTTATGCAACTCTTGCAGCAATGCTGGGCTCATTAGTGAGTAGAACGGAGGATGTTCAACAGCTTATTATGCCAATGATCTTTCTAATCATGATTGCGTTCTTTATTGCCATGTATGGCTTAAGTGCTCCTGACTCAACCTTTGTGATCATCAGTTCATATATTCCATTCTTCACACCAATGCTGATGTTCTTACGTGTTGGGATGTTAGATATCCCAATCTGGGAAGTTGCACTTTCGTTAGGTATTCTTATTGGCACGATTATTGTGTTGGCAATTATCGGCGCTCGTGTTTATAAAGGCGGCGTATTAATGTATGGAAAGTCTAGTTCTTTAAAAGATTTCAAGAAAGCAATTGCATTATCCAAAAGAGAATAGATTGTAACCCCCATTTAGCTACTGACTGATATGCTAAATGGGGGTTTTTAAAATCAGTCTACTTTTTTGATCTAATTTAGGTTAGATACAGGTGCGTACTTGATGTAAACTGCGAACTAGTGAAAATTTATGCTTATGTAACAGCAACGTTGATTTCCGCTGCGGACAGGGTCGGTGAGGTAACTTTTTCAAACGATTGCGTGCGTGGTGCCAGCTAGCGGACACACGATTCCTTATTTGGGTGAAATGAGGCTAAATGCGGTTGTTATCGGACTCAGGATTCTTTATTCGGGTAAGAACAGTTGAAAATCATGTTTTTTAGCCTAATAAGGCATCGTGTGTCCGATAATCCTCGAAATAAAGGTAAAAAAGGTAAATA